>DAOPYA010000003.1:17561-88166 GCA_035352635.1 Candidatus Rifleibacterium sp. | reverse complement strand
GCCGAGTTGCTGAGTCAATCAGGCATTGTCTGGTTTTCTTTTGCCCCCGCCACCGATACTTTTTTATTTATTGGTGGCGGCAGGGGCATTACCTGGCTTAATGCCAGTCTGATTCAAACAACCGGTGATCTTTTTGCCAATATTGATTCTGAATTTCGCATCTCTTTTCGGCAAAAATGGCAGGAATTTAAAAACAAGCTTCAATCTGGCAACAGTGGCAGTGATGAGTTTGAATTAAAAATGCACGGCTCAGGCGAAGATTACGACGAGTTCGCGGGCGAATACTGGGCCAGCATGAAGGTCTTCTGGTCGGGTTCCCCGCCAGAGGTGTGCGGCATTCTCAGAGATATCAGTCATAGCCGCAAACGCGAACAGGAACTGCAAAATTTTGCTGACAGCTTCAGACTGCTTTATGATAACAGCCCGATTGGCATCTGGCGCTGTGTCTGCCATCTTGATAAGTATGATTACATGAATAGAACGATGGCTGGCATTCTTGGCTATAATACGGTCGAAGAAGCTCTGCATAAAATTGGCAAAATCAGTCGTGATGTTTTTTTCAATCCGGGTGAACGGGCATTTTTTCTTGACGAAGTTAAAAGACGCAATCAGGTAGTCAATCTTGAAATTCGCTTCAAAAAAGGAGATGGCAGCATGTTCTGGGGCGCAATTTTCGGCCGGCTCTATGTTTATCAGAAAGTTCAGTATTGTGAGGGTGGTCTGATTGATATAACCGAACGCAAACAACTCGACGAGCACCTGCGTCGCAGCGAAGAATTTTTTCGCCTCGGGCTTGAGACCTCAGGTATTGTTATTGCTCAGATTGACACCCTTTCTGAACAGGTGCATTTCAAAGGCGCAATCAATGGTCTGTTCGGGCCAGGCGTTACCGAGCTAACCACCTTAAAAAATATTCAACGGCTCATTCACCCTGAAGACCTGGGCCATTTTAACAGCACCCTCGAAAAAGCCCGCCGAAACACTAATAACGGCGCAGTTGATAAAGTTCCCGTAGATTTCAGAATATGCAGAATCGACAGTGGGCAGAAGATGTCAGTTCGCTGGCTGAGCCTTATGGCCATGCGGGGTGAACCAATTGCCGGCACTCGCCAGCATATTCTGCACGGAGTTCTGGTAGATATTACCCACCAGAAAGAAACCGAACAGAAACTCTCTGATGCTGTCGACTCAGCCATGGCCGAAAGTCGCCTGAAGTCAGAGTTCTTTGCCGGCATCAGTCATGAAGTAAGAACCCCTCTAAATGCGATTGTCGGCTTCAGTGAGCTGCTGGCACCAATAGTTGAAGACCCCAGAGCCAGGCAATATATCTCGTCAATCCTCGCTTCAAGCAAAAGTCTGATTAATATTCTTAACAGTCTGCTTGATCTGAACCGACTTGAGGCTGGCCTGGTCGAACTTGTGCCTGAACCGGTGCGCCTTGCAGATATGGTCGTCGATTTCAGGCAAAATTACATTGCCGATGCCGACAAAATAGGAGTCGCCCTTAAAACTGCCGTTGACAACAATGTTCCAGATCTGCTGCTCCTCGACGAGTTAAGGGTTCGCCAGATTATTTCAAATCTGTTGAACAACGCCCTGCGCTTTACAAACACCGGAAGCATCAGCCTCAGCGTTTCGGCAACGATCAGTAACAGTCGTCAGACTGCTGACCTCACAATCAGCGTCGAAGACACCGGGCATGGCATCCACCCTGACCTGCTCAAAGAAATTTTCAAACCCCTTTCTGAACACCATCTGCATCGCAGCGCCAGTTCTGGTGGCGTTGGTCTCGGCTTGTCAATCTGTCATCACCTGGTCAACCTGATGGGCGGGAAAATCATCGCTAAAAGTGAAATTCAGTGTGGCAGCCGGTTTGACGTGATTCTGCCAGACGTCAAAATAATGGATGCTTCGACCGGGGTTCCTATTACCAGAGTTGGCAGGCAACAATACCGCTTTTCCGGCCAGAAAATCCTTGTTGCCGATGATACGGCTTCGAATCGCGAACTGATGGCTGAAGCAATGCGTGGCGCCGGGTTGCAGGTCATTTGTGCCAGTGATGGCGCCGAAGCCGTTCGCCTTGCGATCCAGGAAAAGCCCGAACTCATTTTTATGGATATCAGAATGCCGGTTAAAGACGGCGTGGAAGCTACCCGCGAACTAAAAAGCATGCCCGGGCTTGCTGAAATTCCGGTGGTGGCTGTTACTGCCTCGACCAGTGCCCGTGAAGAAAAAGAGTTGAGCGGCCTGTTTGATAACTTTGTTTATAAGCCGGTCAGCCTGGTGCGGTTGTTTGCTGAAGCCGCCAGATACCTGGGGCTTAAAAACACCAGAGAGGGCGTTGTTCAGACACTGGTAATGCCACCAGAGGCTTTTGAGCAGTTACATGAACCCTGGAAACTGGTCGATAGCATCGACAATACTTATCTACCTCGTCTGAAAGAACTTGAGAGCGGCGCATCGACCGCTCAGGGCACTGAGCTTGCCGAAGCCCTGAAAACTCTCTCGGTAAGACATTCGTTTAACCATCTGAGCATCGAAGCCGAAAAGCTGGCTTCCTGCCTTGAAAATTCTGACAAGAACGGCATAGAAAATTCACGCCAGCGCATTAACCAGATTCTTCAACAGGTGCTTTCGGTCTATTCGCGCAAAAAATGATCGTAGCTCAGCACCAGTTGCCTCTGCTCATCGGTTTCAGGGCTGCGGGTAAACCGCGCCGCATTGCTGGCACTGAAAAGTCTGCTGACTTCATGCAGTGCCTGTTCGCCGGTCATCCCCTGGCTGCGAAGCCAGCAACCAACCACGGTGCCGGTGCGGCCAATGCCACCGCGGCAGTGCAGATACACACAATTGCCAGCGTCGAGCAGTTCGTTGATGCAGTTGACGGCTTGCCGCATGCAGCCCTGATCAGGGGTCGAAAAATCTTGAATTGCAAAACGGCGATACTGGGTCGCATTATGGGTGAGCCTGGTTAAAACTGGCTGATAATGGGGCAATTCATCTTCTTCTGTCAGATCCACAAAAGCATTAATGCCATTGGCCAGCAAAACTCTGAGAAACTCTTCTGGCTCGTCGATACCGGGGTTGTATGGGTAATTTCCAGCCAGGAAACGGTTTTCGATAACCCAATAACACCGGCCCGGCAGGTGAATTTTCTGCATGCTCTGCTCTCCTTGAAAAGTTCTGCACCATGATTGTAACACTATAGGCAGATATCTGGTATGATTGCATGAAAATTACCAGCCTGGGGTTCTTATGCTGCGATTATTGGTTTTTCTGTTCTGTTGCCTTTCGGGGGTCTGTCAGGCCGATTTTACGCTTGAACCATATCAGACGCAGGTCGCCAGCAATTCTGAGTTGCCCGCTGAACTGCTTTATCCTGAGTATTTTCGCCGCACTGACAAAATCAGCCTCAAGAACCTGGTTGGTGAGTTCCGTTCGCGCTTCGAATTTTTCGTTGGACTTGGCGGAGAACCTGCTTTTCGTTCATGTTTCAAAATGCAGGCCCGCATTAACAAGGGTATCGAACGCATGCTTGCCTCAGAAAGCCGATTGCCGTTCAATTATATTGATGACGCCCTTATTTATAATCAGAGTTCACCTTTTTTTGAATATCTCAGGCCGGTACCGCTCAAAACCACAGATGACTGCAGTTTCAGATCGTTTGGTGATCTTGCTGGCTCGGGCACGGTTTATTGTGCCTATCACGGAACCGACTTCAGCAGCAGATTCTATCTTGAGCATCAGCGGGAATTCGATGCGGCCAGGCCCGCTTTTACGGCTTTCGATCTTGTTGAACTGCTGATATTTCTGCCGACCTTACTGATAATTCCTGTTATCTGGCTGGTTCTGAAAAAGGCCATCCTGAATAAATAGCCATCGGCAGGCATTTCGCAGGGTTGAAATTGGCTCACGAATTAGATATGATACACTGAGGTTGTTCAGCCTCCTATTCAGATCGGCGGGTTAATCGATGCAGGCCAGACACACTCCGTTCTTTTTCCGATATCGGCAGTTTTTTAAACTCTGGCTTGGCCAGGTAACCAGCCAGGCGGGAAACAAGATCTATCAGATAGCTATTGTCTGGTGGATTTTGAATACTTACCCTGAGCACGGTGGCTTTGCTCTGGGTGCTTTTATGGTGGCCGGGGCACTGCCGTCACTTCTTTTCTGTAATTTTATCGGCCGGGTGGTTGACCGTATGCCGGCTAAAAAAATGCTGGTTGGCTGCGATCTGATAACCACCTGCCTGCTGACTTTTATAGGCTATTCGCTTTTCAACAACCTTCTTGACCTGAAGCAGGCATTTTTACTGAGTTTTTTGCTTGCCACTGCTGAGGGGTTTTTCAACCCGGCGGTTACCAAATGCCTGCCATCGCTGGTTGATGAAGAGTCACTCGAACAGGCGGTCGCTTATCAGACGTCTACGCAGTATCTGGCCAGTTTCGGTGGTTCGGTAGTTGGGGCCATGCTGATCGGCTGGCTGGGGATTCCTCTCCTAATTTCACTGACGGCGCTGAACTATTTTATTTCAGCGATGATCGAATTAACCATTCAATTCCCTGAAGAGGTGCATTCCAGCGAAGCCCGGGCAGAATCGGTTGCCGCGCCTGATATGCCAGACGCGTCCGGCACCCCCGGCCCTGTTGAAGCCCCCCCAGGGCAACTGTCGAATGCCAATCAGGGCAACATAGACTGGCAGCGGTTTCCGTTGCTTAAGTCATTGCTGGTTGGCTTTGGTCTGGTGAACTTTTTTGCGACCCCGGTGCTGGTGGTAATTCCGCTGTATGTCAAGAATGTTCTGCACGCAGAAGCTTCAACCCTCGGCATGCTCGAAGCATCCCTCTGGGTAGGCATTCTGCTCGGAACCTTCGCCGCTTCTCTTATTAAAACAGGTCATCGGGCAATCAAACTCGGCGCCATCAGCATGCTGGTTTATGGTATCTGCATGTTTATTCCAGGTTTTTTTATAGACGCCTGGGCTTTTGGTTCTGCCCTGTTCATGGCCGGCATGTCTCTCGGCATAAACAATGTTAAGTTCATCACCCTGTTTCAAAAAGTGGTTGATGACGAAATCAAGGGCCGGTTTTTCGCTGCCATGCAGGCAATTATCGGTTTTTCCTTCCCGATTGCCTATCTCGTTTTTGGCTACCTTGGCGATCTTCTCTCGCCTGATAAGGTTTGTATAATTCAGGGCATCGGAATTCTGGGCGTTGCTCTCTGGTTCTACCAACTCTCGCATCGCGAAGTCGAGCTTCATTCCGCACGACCTGCCACCCAATAATTTGCTGAATTTCTCAGCCTCTTGACAAATTGCCCTGATTTTTTTATAGTTAAGTTAACGTTAACTAACTTAAAAAAATGGAGCCGGAGCCATGCCCAAAAAAACTGGTGAACAGCGCAAAATTGAGATTCTCGCGATAACCCGGAATATCATTTTTACCGAAGGTTTCAACAACTTCTCGATTCGGGTCGTTGCGAGCCAGGTCGGTATCAGTGAAGCTGCAATTTATCGCCATTTTGAAAGCAAAGAAGAATTGATTCTCGGGCTGCTTGACTCGTTGTTTGTTCCATGGCGTCTGGCTCTTGAAGAACTCATCGTTCTTAAAGTGCCCTGCCGCGAAAAATTGCGCCAGCTTGCAAACCTGCACATTCATCACCTGATTGATCGCCAGCTCAACCCTCTGTTGTTTTTCTCAGAAGCCATCAGGCCCGAGAATTCACGCATGCTCGAAAAGCTGCGCACTAGCCTTGCTTTTTTGCGGAACACGGTAGTCGAAATTTTTACAACTGCTGTCGCCACCGGAGAACTGCCGGGGCATCTCGATGTTGAAGCTACGGCTTCTTGTGTTGTCGGGCTTTTGCAGACGACTGTAATCAGATGGACCATGCAGCAACAGGAAGATGGTTTGGTAGAGCTTGCCGAGACCCTGACCGATTTCTTTTATCAGCTGCTGTCAGCGAAAGGAGCCTGACCATGACCGCAATCAAAAATCAGCGTATTTATAACTATCTGGTGATTCTGGCGTGCTGCATAATTTTTATTGTGATGGCCGCTGTCGGCTTGCGGCGGCTCCAGACCAGACTGGCTGGTGCTGAACCCATTCATGCCGTTCCTTTGGCCGTTAAGACTATTGTGTCACGCCATGGTGTCGTTAATACCTCTATTCCAGCCCTGGCAACCGTAAAAAGTGCGGCGACCGTGCAGATTAGAACCGAAACGGGGGGCAGTCTGCTCAATCTGCCTCTACGTGAAGGCGACCCGGTTAAGGCTGGCCAGATTATTGGCCTGATCGACAGCCGGGAACAGGACGCGCAGTTGCAGGCTGCCAGTGCCCGCAAAGATTCTGCGGTTAACCAGGTTTCTGCTACTTCGGCCGGTCTCGCGGTTTTAACCAGCCAGGTCGATGCTGCCACGACTAATTCAACCTTCTGGGCAAATGAATTGAAGCGCAGTGAAGAGTTGCTGAACGCCGGAGCAATTGCCCAGACTGAATACGAAAACACCCGAAATCGCCATGCCGAAGCTTCAAGTCGGCTTGCTTCTCTAAAATCACAGATTGAAGCACAGAAGGCCCAGGTAGAGGCTCTGATGTCTCAAAAAAAAGCCAGCGAAAAAGATGTCATGCTCTGGAAAGTCCGCCGTGATTACTCTGAAATTATTTCACCCGTCGATGGCATAATTTCAGCGAGACTTCAGGAAGCTGGAAACCGTGTTATGCCCGGTACTACAGTCTATGTTATCGAAGATAATTCACATACCCGCCTGATCATGCAGATTCCGCAAGAATCTGTCAGGCGTGTTGCCTCCGGCCAGGCGGTTATAATCAGGGGCGATGTTGCCAGCCGCTTCGTGGTCAGCCGAATTTTCCCGGTGCAGAATGAATTGCGGCAGGTGACCATCGAGGCTGAGACCAGGCAAACCTGCACAGGTCTTGTTTATGATATGCAAATTCCGGTGCGCATCGTCATCGAGCAGGGCGAGGGCAGCGTGGTTTCTGAACAGGCCTGCTTTATTGATTTTAACAACCCGAAGCAGCGCTTTGTCTATCTGGTAAAGGATTCATGGGCCACCAGAGTGCCGGTTACCCCGCTTCTTAATGGTGACGATGGTCTGACACTGCTTTCCGACGATATTGTTCCGGTCGGAACTGAGCTGGCTATTGGTTCTTATCTCGAAAATATCCGTCTGCCAGCGTCTTTTGCCGTTGAGGTAATCAGATGAATATCATCAAAGCGGTGATTGAGCGTCCGGCCTGGTCGATTGCCTTCTGGTTGCTGGTTGGCGCCATCGGCATTCTATCTTACAACTTCATGCCCATCGATCTGTTCCCAGATACCATGCCCCCCCAGGTAGTGGCCATGACCGTGGTGCGCGGTGCTTCGGCCGCTGATGTAAATCGCCGGGTCACTACTTTGATTGATCGCGAACTGAAAGGGCTGAAAGGCATAGTTAAGGTCGTTTCGACCTCGCGTGATGAAGTTTCGTCGGTCAACGCCCAGTTTGATTATGGCACCGAGATGGCTGGTGCCATGACCGATGTTATCAATGCCGTTAACCGGGTTACCGGCAGTTTCCCTTCTGGAACCCAGCCAACGCAATTTTTCAGGGTAACCGATGCCAATCGCCCGGTGGTGACGCTGGCCCTCAGGCCTGCCGCTGGTTCAACACTTGATCTTAAGGCCATCAGACTGCTCGCCGAAAACGATATCAGGGAAGAATTGCTGCGACAACCAGGCATTGGGCGCGTCGATGTTTTTGGCGCCAATGAACCACAGGTTCTGGTGCGCCTCGATATCGAGAAACTGCGCCAGTTTAAAATACCCCCGGCTCAGATTCTCAAGGCAATCGGCGCCCAGAACACTTCTCTTCCCGGGGGTTATCTTGAAACCGGCGGTCGGGAATCGCTGGTGAAGACCATTCACGAAGCTTTAACGCCTGACGAACTTGAATCTCTACCAGTCAGAGTTCAGTCTGGCGGAATCATCAGTCTTGGGGATGTTGCCTCGGTTTCTCTGGGTATTAAAACACCACGCAGTATTTATCACGGCAACGCCTCGCCGGCCATAGCTCTGAATATTCTCAAGCCCGAGAATGGCTTCGCTGTTGATGGTCTCAACAGTGTAAAAAAATCTCTGCCTGACCTTCAGAAAAGGTTTCCAGAAGTTGACTTCGCGATCACGACCGACCAGGAACCGATTATAAGCGTCAATGTTATTGGCATGAAAGAAGCATTGTTCTCGTCGGTCTGGTTGACCATGCTGGTAGTTTTAATTCTGCTGCAGAACTTCAAAGCTTCAATGGTAGTCGGGGTTTCAATCCCCCTTTCGTTTCTTTCAGCTTTCGCCTTTTTATATTTTACGCCGTTCACCCTGAATATGGTAACGCTTTCGGGCCTGATCATCGCGGTGGGTATGGTGGTCGATGCTTCGATAGTCGTCGTAGAAAACGTTCAACGCCACTTTGATATTAACCCCTCTAGCAATGATCAGGTCACCAGAGGCACCGGTGAAGTCATGTTTTCTGTTTTCGGCGGCATGCTGACAACCGTAGTGGTCATGATTCCGATTATGTTTGTCGGGGGCTACGTGCAGCAGGTCTTGCGACCTTTGACCATGACCATCTCGGCGACCCTCATTGGCTCGTTCCTCGCTTCAATGACCATTGTGCCGATATTGCTCAACCGCTTCAACAAGAACAGGGGGGCTTTACCCGAAGAAACCGCCTCCCAGGGCAGCCGCAAGCCATGGTTTTATCGACTGATTGACTGGTTGCTCGAGTCGGTGACCAATATCTATCTTAGCTTGCTGCATCTCGGCCTTAAGGCACGGGTTCCGCTGCTTCTTGGCTGTTTCGCTCTTCTGGCAATCAGCGCTCGCACGGTTCTGCCATTGGTTGGTCGTGAACTGATGCCACGTATGGATACCGGCATGGTGGTCATAAAGGCGGATTTGCCGCCTTCTATGACTCTTGACGAAGTGGCGGCCAGCATCAGCAAAATTGAAAGCATTGTCAGAAGCAATCAGCATGTTTTAAGCATTTCGACCGTTGCTGGTTCTGAGCCCGGCCAGGTGAGCTTTGGCGCCGGTGGCCAATTGCTGCAGCAGGTTGATATGCAGGTGCGTCTTACAACCCGCGATCTTCGCAGCGTATCGATCTGGGAAATCATGCAGGACTGGCGTGCCAGTTTTAGCCGGATTCCGGAGTTGCAATCGTTCTCGGTTTCTGAATATGGAGCGACCCCCATGGCTACGACGCGTGCGCCGATTGATGTGCTTGTCAGCGGTCGTGATCCTGAGGTTCTGTATCGGCTGGCTGAAGGAATTGACGCCAGGTTGCGCAAGATCGATGGCCTGCAGGATCTGCGTTTTACCTGGGCAAAAAGTAAGCCCGAAACCCATTTTACCCCAGATCTCAATATCACCGGGCGTTATCAGTTGATGCCAACCGATATTGGTGAATTTCTTGGCCTGACTCTCTCTGGCCGCCAGCCAGGCTTTCTGAAGATGCAGGGTTTTGTCGATCTGCCGGTTCGTGCAGAAATTGGCGTAGCCGGCGCCCGCTGGGGGCGAGATATCGGCGAACTTGTAATGCCAGGGCCGGCTGGTGAACTTTTTCTTGGCTCGCTCGGTGTCTCAAAGCAGGTTCTCGCGCCTACTCTGGTAACCCGCGAAAATCTTTCCGAAACTATTAACATAACCGGCTTGAACTCTGTCAGGCCACTTTCGGCAGTTGCAGGTGATGTTGAACAGGTCTTGGCAGGAATCACCCTGCCGCGGGGCTACCAGGTTGAATTGAGTGGCACCATGACTGATATGGGCGAAACAGCCCGGCGACTCGCCAAGGTTCTCGGGTTTGGCTTTATTATGCTCTACGTCGTTCTCTATCTGCTCTTTGAGAACTGGTGGCGCCCTGTGCTGGTAATGGCAACTATACCGCTTTCGCTTATTGGGGCTTTGTGGGGATTGCTGATCTTTGACAAGCCAATGTGCATGCCCGCCATGATGGGGGTGATTCTGCTTGGGGGCACGATTGTCAATAATGCCATCATTCTGATCGACTTTATTGATAATGCCGTAAAAGAAGGAACTTCGCGCCGCGTGGCTCTTGATGAATCGGTAAAAACACGATTGCGACCCATTCTCATCACGACGTTGTCAACCATACTCGGTCTTATTCCGCTGATTCTCGAGCAGGCAGTTGGCCTTGAACGCATGTCGCCCCTTGGGGTGGTTGCCGCCGCCGGACTGCTGTTCGGCACGATCATGACCATGGTAGTAATACCGGTTCTCTATGATCTGATCATGGAAATCGGCGAAAAATTGTCGCGTTGAATCTGATACCGGAGCGACTCTTATTTGCCCGCTGGCTGCAACGGCAGAATCTTATAAGGTGTTTGCATCTGGCCATCGCGATCGGCGATGCCGAGACCCACTGCAACTACTCTGCCAGTAATTGGCTTGTTGAAGGTGTCGGTGGCGTGTTTCTGCATAAATCGCTGCAGTTTGCTGCCATCTGATTGGGCAAGCAGTGTCAGGTGCGGGTTGAATTCGGCATAAACATTCGGGCTGCCATATTTGGTGATGTATTCGACTTTGGTCGCGTTGTCTTTAGCCCATTCTGGAACAAAATTCGACGGGTGGCGCAAAGCAGCCAGTTTTTCGACGACCTGATCAGACAAAGTCTGCAAACTGCGGTTGCGTTCAAGGTTCATAAAGAACCAGTTACCACTGGTAATTTCAAGGCCGGTACTCTGTATTTCGAATTCTCTGGTATTGCTGGCAAGGTCAGTTACGATCGCAGCAACCTTGTCGAGGCTGTTGGCCGGGTATTGAGTCATGTAGAGGGTGCAATGAACCTGATAACCCTTGAGCGCGAAAGACTCGAGAGCTTCTTCATTCATCAATGCAGTCGCTGCATCATGGCAGGCGGTTTCTATTTCGCCTGATACAACCGCAAAAACGTTGATTTTTTCATTGACCGGGGGCGGGGTTACCATTGGTTCGGCCACAGCCATACCTGCGGTTAGAACGATAGCTAATATAATCAGTGCGGGAATCGCCATAAAAAAGCCTGTTTTTCCTGATTCAAACATTGCATTTTCTCCAATTTAATTTTCTAATGATTGCTCTATTTTAACCCGGATGTCAACTATCTCAGACCCATTAGTCGCTGAACTGGAAATCGCCCCAAAAGAAAAATTGCTGCCCGGGGGCAGCAATGAAAAAGTTTTTGCAAAGTCTGTCATGCAGGTATGGCGATGACAACGCCGTTTTGTTCATCTCTGTCGAATTTCGACAGGCGATATAACCTGACCTGAAGATAAGCCATTATTACCGTTCGGGCAAGGTACACCTGCGTCGGTGCTTAATATTGCGCCCGGTGTGCCTGGCTTGTCGGGTGGTTACAAATTTTATGCAAATTATTCAACCACTCGGGTTGAACATATTTTATCGTGCAGGGTTTGCCGGTCACCGACAAAAATGGCAAAATTGCCGATTATGCTGAGGGTTGAGACGACATAAATTGCGCTGCGTTTAAAAACGAGAATTACCGGCAGGTCGGGGTTGCCGTTTTCATCGACAACAGCGGTGCCAGTTGCTATTTGCCCAGGGCTTGCATGGCGAAATTTCCAGAAGATGGCGAAATATAACCAGAAGATCAGAATGGGGAAATTGACATTAAAGTTGATGATCCATTCTGCGATGCCCATTTTTCTGGTTATGATTGTCTTGCCATCGATGTGCTCACTTGACCAGCTGGCAGTCTCGCCGGTTATTTCGTTCCAGGCGCTGACGGTCGTTGGCCCGTAAACGATGCGATGCACTGGCCACCAGAGACCTCGCAATGCCATCGCGAAGGCCAGCAGAATGACGATGTCGATGAGGCTGCTCTTGATTCGTTTTGCGAGCGAGGCATCGTTAAATTCCTGCTTTTTATCGAGAATGGTCTTTTTTCCGAAAGTTTTGGCCAGCGATTGCTGCAAGTTGCCGATCTGCCTGGTTGCTTTGTTGAGGTTGTCGCCCCAGTTGGTCTGTTTTAGAAAGCTGCCAACCGACTGTGCCCACTCGTTAAGCCTGGCGTTGCCATCAGATGAGTCTGAGTCGAGATCGTCTGAATTAACGACCTTTTCAACGAGAGTCAGCAGATGCATCGGCAGTTTGTTCAGTTTTTGTTTTTCAAGAGGTACCTGATAGACCGTGACCGGTTCTGGTACTCCCTTGAGGGTTTTGGCCCCGATTTTGTCGGCGACGATTTCGGTGCGATCCATGAGCAGGTGAGTAGATTCGCTGATGCCGATCGACCCGCCCGGAAAGCAGTCGAGTGCTTCCATGCGGGCGGTTATATTGACGGCGTTGCCAAAAATGTCGCCCTGTTCGAGCGTTACGTCGCCTGAGTTGACGACAATGCGCAAGTTGAGATTGGTCGCTTTGTCAGGCATACGTTGGTTGTATTCTTTGAGAAGCAGTTGAATGATAATGGCGCAGATTACCGCGTCGGTCGCGCTGGGAAAAGTGCACAGGAAAGCGTCGCCAATTGATTTGATGATGGTGCCGCGATAAAATTCGATGACCGGGCGCATCAATTTGTTGTGTCTTCTGATCAGGGTTACCACTTCTTCGCGGCTGGCTTCGGCCACGGCAGCCGAGTATCCCTGGATATCGGTCATCATTATCGACAGATTCTGTGATTTTACGGAAGGGGGCATATCAGTTCAGGACCTTCAATTCTGGCTCAGCCGAAAGATTGATGATTACTTCCCTGAAGCGTCTCAGGGTCTGTCGGGCCTGTTTTTCGTGTTCGGCAGAAAGTTTGTCAGTCTGCAGCAGCGTGATGATGCGCCTTGGCTCGATAGCTAGTTCCGATAGCTCCGGCAAGGTGTCTTCGGTAAGCAGACGGTCGATGGTCGCTGAAAATACCTGTATTTCAAAATCGTTCAGTGGCTCTGCCAGCTTGATGCTTTCGTCTGACAGCGCTTGAACGATAAGTTCTGATAACTGCTTCTGATTTTCAGTTCTTATCATCTCAACACCTCACCTGCAAGAAAATGAAACCCATTGAATTCGCATTATACTATTCTGCTTTAAAAAATTCCACCCATCTGTGGTCGGGCAGTTTGATGGATGAAAAATCGCCATTAACATGTTAGTCTTAGCAGCATGCAGCATAATAACACCGGGCCAATGAAAAAACCTGAGCTGATGGCGCCGGCTGGCGATATGACCAGCCTTCGAGCCGCGCTGGATGCCGGGGCGGACGCTGTTTATTTCGGGGTTGTTTCGATGAATATGCGGGCCAGCGCCCGTAACTTTGCGGTTGAAGACATGGTGACCATCGCTTCTCTTTGCCATGCCGGCGGTGCGAAAGCCTATCTGGCTCTGAATACCATCGTTTTTGATCGCGAGCTGGAATTGGCGGAAAATCTCGTTGCGGCTGCGGCTGCCGCTGGCGTTGATGCGATTATCTGCTGGGATTTCGCTATTTTAGAGCTGGCGTTGCGGCACCGGGTGGCGGTTTTTGTGTCAACCCAGATGTCGGTTGCCAATTCGGCCTCTCTGCTGTTTCTTTACCGGCAGTTTGGTGTCAGGCGCTTTGTGCTGGCTCGAGAATGTACTCTTGATGAAATCGTGCAGATCAGGGGGCAGCTCGCCGCCAGGCTTGGTTCTGAAGCCGAAAATATTGAGCTGGAAGTTTTTGCACACGGCGCCATGTGCGTTTCGGTGAGCGGCCGTTGCTTCATGTCACAGTTCGGGTTCGATGCCTCAGCAAACCGTGGTGAATGCCGGCAACCGTGCCGCCGTGAATACCTCATCAAAGACGTGCGCGAGGGCAAAGAATTTTTGCTGGGCCAGGATTACGTGATGAGTCCGAAAGATCTGTGTTCTTTGCCTTTTCTCGACCAGATACTGGCGGCCGGGGTTAACAGCCTTAAAATTGAGGGGCGGGGGCGCAGCCCTGAGTATGTAAGTGTTGTTACCGCTTGTTACCGGCAGTTTATTGATTTTTATTACGATCACCGCCGCGAACCCGATTTTGCCGTTCGACTCGCCGACCTGAAAAAACAACTGATGACCAGGCTTGATTCAGTGTTTCATCGGGGTTTTTCTGAAGGCTTCTTTTTTGGCCGGCAGATTTCGCAATGGACCGGTGGCAACGGCTCAAAAGCAACACATCGCAAGGTGCATGTGGGTGTGGTAACCAATTTTTTCCGCAAGGTAATGGTTGCTGAAATCAGGGTTGAAGGGGCTGGCTTTGCCTGCGGCGACGAACTGATGTTTCAGGGTTCGGCCACTGGTGTGGTCAGCATCAGGGTCGAATCGATCGAAGAAGCCTTTAAACCAGTGCAATGTGCAAAAAAAGATTCGCTGGTCGGTGTTAAGCTCGCGGGCATCGTGCGCGAGAATGACCAGGTCTATCGAATCGTTCCGGTCGACGAAGTTGATAATGCGAGGCAGTAGTTATGGCTGAATACGAATTAAGAAGCCCCGAAACGCCCACCGAGTGGGAAAACTATCATGACCTGTGCTGGGAAGTAATGCGCAAACCATGGAACCAGCCAAAGGGCAGCGAAAGAGACCCCCGTGAAAATGATTCATGGCATCGGGCTGTTTACGCCGACGGGCATCTGGCAGGGATTGCCCGCCTTCAGATTGATACTCCGGCACTTGGCAGGGTTCGTTTCATGGCGGTCGCTTCTGCTTTTCAGGGCAAGGGCATAGGCCGTCTGCTGATGGAATCGATGGAAGAAATTGCCAGAGCGCAGGGTGTTGAAAAAATTGTTCTTGATGCCCGCGAGCAGGCCGTGGGTTTTTATCTGGTGCTCGGGTATCAGGTTGTGGCAGAAGGGCATCTTCTGTATGGTGAAATTCAGCATTACGTTATGGAAAAGGCTTTATATGAATAAGAAAACCTGTTGTGGCTGCTTTGGTCTGGGTTGTTTGTTTGTGGTCGTTGCTTTTGTGGTCGGCGGTTATTTTGGTCTTGGCATTCTGCATGAATCAGGCCGGGAATACGCGGCTGATGGCCTTGAAAAGAGTATCGCCAAAGTGACAGAACTGGCATTCAACGATGCTGACCGGCAAGAAATCAATAAATCTGCCATCGAAATCGCCGCCAAGGTTAGAAACGGCGAAGTGGGCCTGGTCGAGCTTCTTTCGAACACCACCAGGCAACTCGAAACCAATCTGCACGTAAAGGCCATGTTGCTTGCTTTTTATCGGCAAAACAAGCTCTCAGGTGAATCTGGAACCGGCGTTCCGGTTGACCAGGAAGGCTCAGAGACGGTGCGGCGCCTCATTTTTGGCATGACAGCTAACCGAATTCCGGTCGATCAGATTGCCTCGGTAACGGCGCTGATTGTTGAACGTTATACCGAGACAGTTTCCGGTAATGATGGCAAGGTTAAACATAAAATCAGCCTGCAGCGCCTGAAGACTGGTTTAACACAGGCCGAACTCAAAGAGAGTCTGGCGGTGATGAAAAAAATCGTTGATCTGCAGGCGATCGAAAGCCCTGATGCGAGTTTTGATGCGGTCGCAGCTGTGAAGAGCGATTTTATGAAATTTTTTGCTAATTTTGCCAAAGATTCTAAGAATGGCAAAGATGGTAATAATGCCAAAGACACCAAAGCCACCAAAGATGCAGAACCCGCCGAAGATACCAAAGGTGCTGAAAATGCCGAAAAAAATGACCAGTAAAAAAGATCATAACTGGCGAGCCTTTTTTGACGCCATCGCTCCGGTTTATGAAAATGAGATTTTCACGCGCGACACGCTTGCTGAGATCGATTTTATCGAAGCAGAACTGCAATTGCCAACCGGTTCGGCCATTCTTGATATCGGTTGTGGCACAGGCCGGCATTCAATCGAACTTGCACGGCGTGGCTACAAAGTGACCGGCGTAGATATTTCGGCCGGCATGCTGGCGGTGGCAAAGCAAAAGGCCTTGGCGGCCGGTGTGGAGATCGAGTTTATCGAAAGCCCGGCCCAGGATCTCGCTATTGACCGGCAATATGATTGCGTTCTTTCGTTGTGTGAGGGTGCCCTTTGCCTTTTTTCTGATGATGACGACCTTTGGGGCAAGGATATGGCGGTCTTTGCAGCGATGGCAAACCACCTTCTGCCGGGGCGGCCCTTTCTGGTGACGGTTTTGAGTGCCTTCAGACTGGTCAGGTCGCTCTCTGACGAACAGGTGGCAGCGGGCGCCGCCGACCTGTTTACTCTGACGACTCGCAATCTGTGCGACATCGAGGTTGCCGGCAAAAACGTTTCAGTGCAGGCGATCGAACGTTATTATACCCCGCCTGAAATCGTCAGAATGGTCAATCGCATCGGCCTGAAGGTAGATAATATTTATGGCGGTACAGCGGGAAACTGGCGCCGCGGCCCCATCGAGCTTGACGAGTATGAATTCATGGTTGTCGGCCATCGCAAGCCATAGCCTATATTAGAGTGCAGCGAGTATTTCTCGACGATTCGGCGGCGCGGCCTCTTAATCGGCTGCCACGCCTCGTTTGACACTTATTCAAACAGGCGGTTATGAAGTGCCCGGGTGTTGATTTTTTGGCAACCGGCTGCCAGAAAACTGGCATGTTTAATTTTTGACAGCTTATTTTGTCTGCTCGAAAATGCCTTCTGAATCATGATTTGATTCGATTATGTACGGTTGGCACGCATTTTGCTTTCTTGGGTGTATCATTTATTTATTCAAGTCCTTCGTTAATAAGCAGATAAGATCAATCAGGAAGGTGTTTTAAAATGCGCAAAGTAATCATGAGTTCAGTTCTCGCCCTCGCTCTCGTAACCGTTCCTTCGTTCGCCGGTAATAATGGCCACAATAATCAGTCTGGTCAGTCAGAACAATCAGGTCAGTCTGGCCAGTCAGGTCAGTCAGGTCAGTCAGAACAATCTGGTCAGTCAGAACAGTCTGGCCAGGCCGGTCAGTGTGAGCAATCTGGGCACTGCGGTGGTCATCACCAGAATGGTCTTCTTTCTAAAATCAAAAGTTCATTCAAAAAGGGTTTTGAAGCAGGCAAGAAAGTCGGCACCAAGGCTCACGATGCGGTTCAGAACAAAGTAATGGACGCCGGCACCTCGGTTAAAAAGGCCGTAACTGGCAATAAAGACAAGACCTTCGTAAAGGGTCACTATGACAAGAACGGCAAACACGTGAAAGGTCACTGGAGAACCGTTGAAGCTAAAAAAGACTGCAAAAGATAATTTAAACTGTCAGTTGAATTAAAACACCTCCGGGGTCTGGCCATCAGGGTCGGACCCCGGAGATGTTTTTTTAAACCATATTGCCAGCAGCAGAAGATTCGCGGCCAGCAGCAGGCCTTTTCCTGAATACCAGAGGTGCCCGGTAAAAGGCACTATCAAGCAGCTTTGCAGCATGATCGCAATGAATATAACTGCTTTTTGCCAACAGGAAGTGGTATTTTGCAGCAAAATCACAGCACAAAATGGCAGATAGATAAAATAATGTGGCCACGAGGTATTTATAAGCAGAGGGTAGAGCAGAAAAATTCCTGATGCGGTGAGTATGTGGTCGTGCTGTCGCCCGCTGGCCAGACGGCGCATGCGCCAGAACATTGCCAGGCAGACTGCCAGACCCGGCAGCGACAAGAAACCGCGCAGCGATGATTCGGGGTCGATACCGATGACGCGTAGCGCGACATTTGGTAGAAACTGCGAATTCGGGTCAAAGGCCACCCAGTCGAAGGCGTAGGCCAGTTCAGCGTTGACCAGCCTGTAAAACTCAATGGTGGTGGCCGCACCAAGTATTGAAGCAGGGAAAACAAAGCCCGCCAGCAGCAGGCACAGCGCCATGCGGCCGATGAAGGCGAAGTCTTTGCGAATGATGAAGTAGATAACGAAGAGCGCAGGGTAGTATTTTATCAGGATGGCGACGGTCAGGGCCATGGCTGCGAACCAGTAATGGCCGCGTTCATGAAGCAGCAGCGCTGCAATGCTGGCCATGGTGATTATTACGCTCATCTGCCCCCATTTCAGGTTGTGCCAGAGCGGAAACGAGAGAAGAAATATGAGCAGGTAGAGAAAAAACCAGATTTTGCGGCCGCCCCGGGCAGCCAGCCAGATTGCCGGCACAAACAGCAGCAGAAAAATTCCGAAATGTTGCAGCAGTTGCCAGCGAATGCTGGCCAATTCATAGGAATCTGGGGTGAAGGGTGGTAACAGGAGGGCAAACGATGGGGTGTAAAAATAGCCGCCCAGCGGTTGCGCAACTCTGCTTATCATGCGCCCGGCCGGGTAATAATAGTCGTGAAAGTCACCATATATTGCTGATGGCTTGTCGGTGGCGGCGATAAAGCCCTGTATGCCTGAATTACCGGTTTGCAGCAACGACAAAACCGACATGATCAGCATGATTGTTGCTATCAGGTCGCGGCTCTGCCAGGAAAGTTTTTGGCTCTTATCAACCACCGAATTTCGTTTCTGAAAAAGTCTGAAAACTGTTATACAATATCTGTATACTGGTGTAAAATCAATCGAATCATGGCCATCAGCGTCTGGTTGGTTTGCCTGAAAGGGCTGCAGATATGACGGGTTCTCACAACCACCGGTAGGAGGAAAACAACTTGCTTGAATTCATGCTTGGCCTGGGCCTGCTGGAAAAGTTTTTTCTGACCTGCGCTCTGAGCGGAACCGTCGTGTTTCTTATTCGCATGGTGATGATGTTTTCAGGTTTGATGGGTGGTGGCGGTGAATTAGACGGTGTCGATGGCCATGATGGCACCATGGAACTCGGGCACGACGTCAGCAATGCCGATGGCGTGATTGATGTACACGATGTTTCCGATGTTCACGATTTTAATGGCGATGCGCCCCATGATGTGGCGCTTGACCACGTCGATGACGGTAGCCATCATGATATCAGCAACTCTGATTTCAGTTTTCAGTATATGTCGATTCAGGGTCTGACCGCTTTTTTTATGATGTTTGGGTGGGTGGGTCTGGCGCTGATTTATGAGAGCGGGTTTCCGGGGTGGGTGGCCACGGTTGGTGGTTTGGCGGCCGGGGTTTTTACGACCTGGATACTTTCGCAGATGTTTCGGTTTGCCGGGAGTCTGCAAAGTGATGGAACCATACGGGTTAATCGTGCGCTTGGTTCGGGCGGCACGGTTTATTTGCGCATTCCTGCGGGTGGCAGCGGGCAGGTTCAGGTCGAGATCGATGGCCGATTGATGGTTCGCGATGCCATTTCTGGCAGCAAAGAAGAAATAAAGACCGGAGAGCAGGTTACTGTTGTCTGGGTTCAGGATAATGGTATATTGGTAGTTGAAAAAGACAGCAGAGACACAGGAGGAAAATTATGTGGCTGATAGTCGTAGTCGGGTTAGTTGCAATTGTTTTTTCGACATTTGTTTTTCTGGCGACGAGATATAAACGTTGCCCGTCTGACAAAATTCTGGTTATTTATGGTAAGGTCGCCGATAATCGCTCGGCGCGTTGTATGCATGGCGGCGGTTCTCTGGTGCTGCCCCTGATTCAGGATTACGCTTATCTTAGCCTGACTCCGATGACTATCAGCATACCGCTGCAAAACGCTCTGTCACTGCAGAATATTCGTATCAACGTGCCTTCAACTTTCACTGTTGGTATCAGCACTGACCCGAAAATCATGAACAATGCGGCTGAGCGCTTGCTCAATCTTTCTTCATCAGCCATGGAAGACATGGCCAAGGAAATCATTTTTGGTCAACTTCGTCTGACGGTCGCTTCTCTGACCATCGAACAGATCAACCAGGATCGCGAAAGCTTTCTTGAATCAGTTCGCAAGAACGTTGAACCCGAACTCAACAAGATTGGTCTGTATCTGATTAACGTCAATATCACCGACATTACCGATGGTTCAAATTACATCGAAAGTATCGGTAAAAAGGCAGCCTCAGAAGCCATCAACCGCGCAAAGGTTGACGTTGCCGAGCAACAGAAGCTTGGGGCCATTGGTGAATCAGTTGCAAACCGCGAACGCGCCATTCAGGTTGCCAAGAACCTTGCTGAAGCTGACAAGGGCGAAAAAGAATCAGAAGCTGATCGCCGCATTTTCGTGCAGAAGAAAGAATCTCTTGCGGTAATCGGTGAAGCAGAGGCGAACAGCGAAAAAACCATTCAGGTTGCCCAGAAAATCGCTGCTGCCGAAATGGGTGAGAAAAACGCCGAAGCCGAGCGCCGCGTTTATGTTCAGAAGAAAGAAGCCGAGGCAATCGAAGGCGAAAATACCTCAAAGGCTTCGATCGTTATTTCTAATTCAGAACTGATGGTCAAAGAGGCTCAGGCTCACAAGAACGCTGAAATCGCCTTGCGCGAAGCCCAGGTCGAAATTCAGAAAGCCCAGTATCTTGCCGAACTCGAACGCCTCAAGGCCGAAGAAATCGTCAAAAGAGAAATCGAAAAACACAAAATTGAACTCGACGCACAGGCTGAAGCCGGCAAAATCAGCATCGAAGCCAAGGGGCACGCCGACGCCCTGTTGCAGAACTATCAGGCCGAAGCCGAAGGCGTCAGAAAAGTGCTCACAGCCAAAGCGCAGGGCTATTCAGAACTGCTCAAGAGTGTTAACAATGATCCGAAAGCTCTCGCGACCCTTCTGATGGTTGAAAAGATCGAGTCAATCGTCGAAAAGCAGGTCGAAGCGATCAAGAATATCAAAATCGACAAGATCACCGTCTGGGATTCAAACAGCGGCGATGGCAATTCTTCGACTGCGAACTTTGTTTCGAGCTTCGTTAAGTCGCTGCCACCTCTGCAAGATGTCGCCGGTATGGCCGGGGTTGAACTGCCCTCGTATCTTGGCCGTATGAAAGACACTGAAGCCCAGCCAGAAACTGTCAGACCAGTCGAAAACCGGCCAGTTAAAAAATAGCACGCAAAGCTTGTATTAAAGAGCCAGAGAAGCCACTTGGTTTCTCTGGCTTTTATTTACGGTTCAATTCGTCGCTGATTTTGCTGATCGATTGCATGAATTCATGGTAACGCAGGTTCAGAAGAGCTTTCAGCTCAGCAACTTCGCTGGCATTGTTTTCTGTCAGGGCTTTTTCTAGCCTGTGGGCGATTTCTGCGACCAGATTGCCTCCCAGATTAGCTGCTGAGCCTTTTATTGTGTGAACGCAATGGCGTGCTTCTTCGAATTTGCCAGATTCAAGATTGGTTTCGAGTTCTGCCATCATTTTGTCATAATTTTCATGTGAAACTTCGACTATCTTGGCCAACGATGCGGCTTTTGGAGTGAAAATTCTTCTGATTCTTGCTTCGTCAAAATCAGGCAGCTGCTCATCATCGCCCGAGGATTCAGGGAGCTTGACGGTGACCATCGGGCTGCCAAGCTTGCCGGCATGCTCTTTGATGCTTTCGAGTATCCGCAGCAGCAGATCAGGGTTTATTGGCTTTGATAGATAGTCGTTCATGCCTGACGCCAGACATTTTTCGCGGTCACCCGGCATTGAATAAGCGGTCATGGCAATGACCGGCAGGTCATTCAGGGCGGGCTGGGCGCGAATGCGTCTGATAACCTCAAAGCCATCCATTTCTGGCATCTGGCAATCGAGAAAGACTGCATCGTATTTGTGTTGTTCAAGAAATTCGAGGGCTTCAGGGCCTGAATTGGCAATTGTCGAAATGCAGCCGAACATTTCGAGAATGCCACGGGCGACTTCCTGGTTTATTTCATTGTCTTCAACGATCAAAATTTTAAGCTTAACACCTGGAGACAACGACCGGAAACGGCCACTGGCGTTTTTGACCGAATGACTGGCTGATTCGATCGCCTGCTGTTTGCGATTGAGCATTTCAAACATCGCGTTGTGCAGTTTTGAATTGGTCACCGGCTTGCTAAGATGGAAACACCCGGTTTTTCGGCGACCATCGACGTTTTCGGAGGCAACCTGCCGGGGGGTCATGAGATAGATTGTGCCGGTATTGCTGTTGTGTTTCTTTATGTGTGCTTCTTCGGGCGGTTTTTCGCCGGCTGGCAGATCGACGATATGCAAAAAGCTGACGTCGGGGTCTTTTTCTTTGGCGATCAGCAGATCGATGTCTTTGAGGGATGCCATTTGCCAGGTGACTTGCCATGATGCAAGGATTTCGCCAACCGCATCAATGATCGGGGCGCTGTTGCCGGTGATCAGCACTCTCAGTTTTTCAGGGAAGGTAGGAGTCTCATTACCCATCTGTCTGCTGAGGTCCAGGGTCAACGAAAAACGAATTTTTGTGCCAAGCCCCGGGGCGCTTTCAAGCGAAATATCGCCGCCCATGAGTTTTATCAGTTCACGGCAGATGGTCAGGCCCAGACCGGTGCCGCCAAACCTTCTGGTAATCGATGAATCGGCCTGACTGAACTTATCAAAAACAATTTTCTGCTGCTCTGCGTTCATGCCGATCCCGGTATCTTTGACCTTGAAGGTAAAACTTCCTCGGGTGTCATCCGACTGGTTGGCGGTTATTTCAAGGCTGACAAAACCTTCTTCGGTGAATTTTACGGCGTTGCTGAGCAGGTTGATAAGAACTTGCCGCAGTCTGCCGCCGTCAGCAACAACGTTTTCAGGGACTGAGGGCGGAAATTTTAAAACCATTTCGACCTTTTTTTTCTCGGCGATCGGTTGCATTAGACTGACGATTTCTTCAAGCAGGCGGCGCAGGTTAATGCTCACTGGTTCAAGAACCAGTTTGCCCGCTTCAATCTTCGACAGGTCGAGAACTGAATTCAAAATGTTCAAAAGGGCATGCGATGATCGATAAATCAAATCGGCGAATTCTTTCTGACGGGTATTCAGGTCTGTGGTCATCAAGAGTTCGAGCATGCCGAGAATGCCATTCATCGGGGTTCTGATCTCATGCGACATGTTGGCGAGAAACTCGGTTTTGGCCTGGCTGGCCTGTTGAGCCTGTAGCGCCATTTCGCGGGCATGATTGCTTGCTTCGAGAAGATTCTGCTGCAAAGCCCTTGTTTCAGAAATATCGATCAGGATGCCGTAATAACGATATTCAGCCAGTTCAGGGTCTTTGACCTGGGTGCCGAGGTTAGTGAACCATGAATAAGAACCGTCAAATCTGCGTAACCGGCAGTCGAAACGCAGTTCTTTGCCCGAAGCCAGAAACTCACGCACAGCCGCCTTGGCTTCTGGCAGGTCGTCGGGGTGAATAACCTGGTAGACCGACTGAATATTTGGAGAAAAGATTTCGGGGCTGTAACCAAGCAGGTTCTTGATGTGCCCTGACCAGAAAAACCGGCGTTCTTCAGGCTTGTATTCCCAGCTTGCCGCGTGGGCGGCCGTGAGGGCGTGGGCGTTTCGGGCTTCTTCCATGCGCAGCAGCATGGCGTTTTCGTGCTCAATTGAGGTGTTTCTGAAAAACCCGATCAGTTTGATATGCTGGCGATTGCTGCCAAAATAGTTTCGCCCGATGAATGAGTGCCAGATAAACCGCTCTGCCGCGCTTTTCAGGCGCACTTCGAACTGGCAGTTTTCGACTTCAGCAATATTTCTTATCAGATGCTGGTCATCAGGGTGAAAAATCTCAAACCCTAGCTGACGCTGCGCCTCAATTTCACTTGTTCCTGAATAGCCCAGGTTGTTATAAAGGTCATCGGGAGTATTGTTTATTTTGTTTTCGAAATCAAACTCCCAGAGAAACAACCCGGCAGAATCAAGCGCAAGGCGCAACCGGTCACGGTAGTCGAGCAGTTGTCTGAAGTCGTTACTTCGCTCAATCATCGAACCAAAAATATCTGCTGCCAGCAGCAGGGCAGAAATCTCAAAATCAAACCAGCGCCGTTCTTCAGTGATCGCGTGCACTTCAAGGCAACCCCAGAACTTTTTGTGAACGAAGACCGGTATGATCAACAATGATTTGACCCCAACAGCCCGCAGCTTGGCCTGTGTTTCAGGCGAAAATTCGGCAATGGTGCGGCCAATAGCCGAACCGGCATAGAGCTTTCGGGCGTTGTTTCTGATTGCATCGGCAACTATTTCTGCTGTCTGATTGTGGCAATGGTGCTCGTTTTTGCAATAACATGAGAAGCAGCGAAAACTTATCGGACTCTCAGCCGGGTTGGCTGGGTCTGAGTTTCTTATCAGGCCGATCCGGTCGGCGCCAACTGCCGTGGCTATCGCATCAAGGGCGCCGGGCATAGCTTCTTCGACGGTTGATTCAGCGCCGACAATCAGGTGAGCGGCTTGCGCTATGCCTGAAATCAGCTTTTCGCGTTGTTCCTGGCGTTGGCGTGCCCGGTAACTGACCGAAACATCGCGAATAATACCGACAATTCTCGGCTCTTCGAGGTCTTTCAGCTGGCAGGTCACCCTGATGATTTCACCGAATATGGTCGTTGAATCAGGCAGATCAATCTCGCGGGTGATTTTTTCGCTGACCCCGAACTCTGAAGGCGCCTGTAAGGGCGCCAGCAAGGGTTCACCCCCAGGCAAAACCTCTGCGTCGGTTTTGCCGTCGATCTGGTCAGCTTTGCAGTTAAAGGCCCGGGCAAAAGATTCATTGCAGAGCAGATAATGACCCTGAAAATCTTTAACAAAGATATAGTCAGGAATTGAGTCGATCAGGTGCTTGAGAAAAGACTTCTGATTTTCGAGTTCACTGCTGAGGTTTCGCAGCCTTCGATTCAGCGCCAACAGATAAAACATGCCAACTCCGAGCAAAAGGGTGGCAGTTAGCAGTATGGCGATCCAGTTTTTGAAACGTTTGATCAGGGAAGATACCAGAGAATTATCCTGGTTGTAGGGTTCAAGCCTGAGAACCTGCATGAGCTGGTGAACCTGGGCATAGTTTGCCGCGATACCCCAGGTGATCTTTTTTGGAACATCGATATTCGACATTTTTAGAATAGCCAGGTTAACCCTTTCAACCAGATTTTCGTTGGTATGCCTGGCCCTGGCAAAAGACCATTCAGGGTAGAGACGGGTTGAGCAGGCGAATGGCAGAGATTCAGTGTGAAGGTAGAGTTCACGACTATAGGTAATCGATCGCATGTCGAACTGCCCTTGCCGGGCGAGGGATTCAAGACTCGCCGTCTGACAGATTCCGAAATCAGCCTCGCCAGAGAGAACCTCATCAACGATTTTTCGGGTGTCAGAATGATGCTTGATGGTGCGGCAGGCCTTGCGCAGGTCGATGCCCCGGTCAGCAAATTCTCGTACCGCGGCCAGCCAACCCCCTATTGATTGCACCGGGCCGGCAGCAAGACGCTTGTTGGTGATGTCCCAGAGCGTTTTGATGTTCTTGTCATCAGCACGCCAGAAAATTACTGACCCCAAAAGATTATCGAAAGCTTCAATTTTTTCACTCTCGCGCTTCAGGGTCGCAATTACCGTCATCTGGCCTTCCATGCCAGCTTCAACACTGAAAATCGGGCTGGCTATGATAAAATCAACAGTACCGTCATCTACCGCAGCACGCAGTTCGCGCCATGGCAGCATGATTTTTTCAAAGTGATGTTCCTTGATTTCACTGTTGAGAAAATCTACGGTCTCCTGCCATTCGTAGTTCCAGCCACCAACGCTTTCTTTATCAAGTATGCCGATTTTAATGACTTCGGGTTCCTGGTCGGCCAGCAATGGTTGATAAAAAAGAACCGAAAACACAATTACAGCAATGCTTAAAAAAGCTGCAAGTTGTTTTCGGCTCATTTCTGGCCCCCTGTTGTTCAAACTGTCACACAGGCGCTCCGCAGTCCGGGCAGCCCTTCCAGCCCGCTTCAACGACCCGGCCGCAATGGCGGCAGCTGTTGCGCAGATGGGTCATGCAAAATGGGCAAAAACTGAAGTTTCGACCGACCAGCTTCCCGCATTTAGTGCATGGAAGCATGTTTTCCTTGCGGATGTGCGCCGGCAGTGCCGATTTGGGCTGAATTTCTTCGCGGTCGCCAAGCTGACTCAGCGACAGAATCGCTGCCGTTCTAACTTCTTCTGATTCATCGTTGAGCATGGTCATTAAAGGCGCCAGTGCCCGTTTGTCGCCAAGAGACCCGAGGGCCTGACACGCGGCTGAGCGCACTGAGTGCTGACTGTCCTGAAGACATTTGACAATTTCTTCAAAAATCTGAGGTTCACGGGATTGGCCAAGAAGCTTGACTGACCAGTAGCGCGCATCGACGTTGGCGCCTTTGATGGCCGACATCAGTTCTTCTGATACCCCAAGCCCCTGCGCCCAGATCGCATCGGCAGCAGTTTTTCTGATTATCCAGGATTTGTGCGCCAGGTAGCCGACCAGCAGTCGGTGAGCTTCCGCGTTTTCAACCATCGCCAGAGCTTTGATTGCCTCTAGCTTTGATTCCATGGGGGCTGACTCGACGATTCGGGCAAACTGCGGCACCAGCTGAGGTGCAGCCTGCTGCGACAGCAGTTTGATGATCCAGAATTTCGCTTCCTCGCTGCTGCTTTCAAGGGCCGAGGCAACTGCCTGCTGATTGCAGGTATAGATTTTTTCAAGGCTGTCGTAAGCTGCCTTGCGTATCGGCCAGTTCTGCTCTTCGAGCAGATGCAGCAATGAAACAACCATTCTTGGGTCGTTAATGTTCTGAGCCGCTCTGATGGCTGCTATGCGAATTTTCTGATTTGGGTGCCTGAAAATCCTGACGAGGTATTGAACAGCTTCTCCGCCCATGTTGCCGAGGGTCTGAACCATCCAGTAATCTACGTCTTCTTCGTTTTCCGGAATCATGGCCATGAGTTTGTTCAGCGAGGTCGGGCCAAGACGGGCGAGCGCTATAGATGCACCACGGCGCTGATTATAGCTTTCAGAACTCAGGGCTTTGATCAGGTATGGCAATGCCTCGTCTTTGTAGGCCGCCATAGATTTGCCGATATCAGTCAGCACATCGTCATTTTTGCAGTTCAGCAGTTCGGTCAGCAATGGCAGGGCTTCTTCAGCCGAAAAACTCTTTAATTCAGCAATTGCTGCCTTTCTGACTTCTGATTTTTCACTGACAAGTTCGCGGCGCAGCTTCGTAGAATCAATTCTGCTCATATTTATATCCCGCTTCCTTTATTAATAAGACATCGGCATCACGACGTATTTGAATTCCGATTCAGGGTTGCCCGGGCGCATCATACCAGGGTAGCTCGGGGTGGTCATTTCGATTACCACTTCTTCGTCATCGAGAACGTTCAGAAAATCCTGCAGGAACTTGACATTGAAGGCTATGTTAATTGGTTCACCGTTGAGTTCAGATTGCAGAAAAGATTCAGCCTTGCCCTGCTCTTTCGCATCTGACCAGATTTTGGTTTCGTTGGCAGAAACATCGAAATGCACAAGGCCGCTGATGTTTCTGGCGATCGGAACCACTGCTTTCAGTGACTGGGTCAGTTCTTTGCGTTTGAGCTTGAGAATGCGGCTCGATTCTTTGGGCAGAACTCTGTTGTAGTCAGGAAACCGACCTTCAACCAGGCGGGTGATCAGCTGAAATTGCGGCGAACTGAAAACAAGTTGTTCTTTATACAGGCCAATGGTTATCTGCTCGTTGCTCTCAAAGAGCTTCTGCAGCTCGGCAACCGCCCGAGAAGGCACGATAAAAGCCCGGCGAAAAATTTCCGGAACCTGAATGCTCTGAATTCTGGTAACTGCGAGTCGTTTGCTGTCGGTTGATGCCATCACCGGCCGATCCTGATTGCTGAAGTCGATGCAGATACTTTTTTGAACCGGGTTGCCGTCTTCGACGCTCATGGCCACTCCGGCTTCTTTAAGGGCGCGGGCCATAGCATTGCCCGGGGCCTGAAATACCGGCAAGCCTTCTTCTTCGACCACCGGAACCGGCGGGAAATCTTCGATACTTTGAATCTGCAGGGTGTATTTGCTGCGGCCGCTGATGATGGTAATTTCGTTGGCATCGGCATCGGTGAGTTCAAAGCGGGTAACGGTGTTTTCGTCGGCCGGAATACTGGTGATGATCTCTTGAATCAGCTTCGCCGGAATGGTGAAACTGCCGTTTTCTTCGATTTCTGCCTCGATGGTCGAAATCATCATTACTTCAAGATCAGTGCCGACAAAGCGCAACTGGTTGTTCTGCGCTGTAATCAGAAGGTTGGCAAGAATCGGTTTGATGCCCTTGGCGGCCACAGCCTTGCTGACCATGGCAACTGTTTCGGTCAGTGTCTTGAGCGGAAGTTGAAATCTCATTCTGATGCCTCCCTGGCAATCCCGAGCCTAACTCTGATGCCGTTAATGTTCCATTCGGCGGCTTCGCCAGTTGATGCATCGATAGCACCGATGCGGCGGGCCAGTGTTTCCTGGGTGATGTAAGCGCCAAACTGGCTGACTGAATCGTCGATGTCTTTCTGCATGTCAGTATCAATTACATCATACCCGACTCTGATTCTATCGACAATATCGAAGCCCCGTTCTTTGCGCATGAATTGTATCTTGTTGACCAGTTCGCGGGCCAGACCTTCAAGAATGAGCTCCCGAGAAAGAACTTTCTTCAGGGCAATACTGAGCGAACCTTCTGACTGCACCGCAAAGTCGCTCGAAGCCTGGGCCTGCATATCGACTTCTTCAGGTTTGAGAGTCACCGGTTTGCCGTCAAGTGAAAATTCATAACCGCCGTTGGCCAGTTGTTGGCGCACTTCATTGCCATCTGCCTGTTCAAGATGCGCCTTGATTTGCGGAATCATGCCCTTCAATGGCCCCTGGCCGATCGTGCGAAAATTGGGTTTGGCCACGTAGCGAACCAGGCTGGCAGCATCGCTCACCGCGCAGATTTCCTTGATGTTCAACTCTTCCTGCAGCAGATTTTCCATGTCTTTGAGGGCGTTGCGCTCAAAATCATCAACTACCACAACCTTCATTTCGGCAAGGGGTTGTCTGACTTTGAGATTGGCTTCGTTGCGGGCGGCGCGGCCAAGCTGCACCACCTTCATTACGAATTCCATCTTGCGTTCAAGCTGTTCGTCAATCAGTTCTTCACGGGCAGTCGGGTAGTCGGTGAGATGCACGCTCTGATGGGTCTGCTTGTCAATATTGACAGCCAGATTGCGATAAATGTCTTCAGCAATGAACGGGGTGAACGGTGCGGTGAGCTTGGCAAAACCGACCAGCACTTCATAAAGGGTCAAAAAGGCGCTGATTGAATCGCCACCGGTGCTGCTGTTCCAGAAACGGCGACGACTGCGGCGCACATACCAGTTCGAAAGATCATCGACGAACTTTTCCATGTGCCCGGTGGCCCAGACTACTTCAAAGCGGTCCATGGCCTTGCGAACTTCATCGGCGGTGTGATTGAACCGCGAAATGATCCAGCGGTCGATTTCGGGGCGATCAGCGACGTTGATCGAGTGCTGCTGCGGGTTAAAGTTTTCAATGTTGGCATACAGCACAAAGAAACTATAAACGTTCTGCAAGGTGCCTAGATAACGTTTCTGAGACTCAGCAATCGCTTCTTCGTAAAATCTGCGGGTGTTCCATGGGGCAGTGCCACTGTAGAGCGACCAGCGAACAGCATCGGCACCGTATTTGTCGAATAATGCCATGCAGTCAAGCACGTTTCCCTTCGACTTGCTCATCTTGATGCCATTTTTGTCGCAGATCAGCCCGAGAACGACAACGTTTTTGTAGGCGGGCGCTTTGTGCAGGAAAGTGCTGGTCACCAACAGACTGTAAAACCAGCCGCGAGTCTGATCGACGGCTTCACAGATGAAATCGGCCGGAAAATTTTCTTTGAACGTTTCTTGGTTTTCGAATGGGTAATGCCACTGGGCGGTGTGCATGGCGCCAGAATCGAACCAGCAGTCGATGACCTCGGGAACCCGCTTCATGCCCGCCGAACATTTTGGGCAGGTCAGTTCGATCTGGTCAACGTAAGGCTTGTGAAGCTCAATGTCATCAGGAACATTGCGGCCCAGTTCCTTAAGATTGGCAATGCTGTCAACAAGATGATGGTGTTTGCATGCGGTGCAGACCCAGATCGGCAGTGGTGTGCCCCAGTAGCGGTCACGTGAAATGGCCCAGTCGATCATGTTTTCAAGAAAGTTCAGAAAGCGGCCTTCCTTGATGTGCGCCGGATACCAGTTGATCAGGTCGTTGTTCTTGAGAACTTCGTCTTTGAAGGCCGTGGCCTTGATGAACCAGCTGTGGCGTGCGTAATAAAGCAGCGGGCTGTCGCAACGCCAGCAAAATGGGTAAGTGTGCTTGATTTTTGCCGAAGCGAAAAGGCGCTTGCTGGTTTTTAGCTCTTTGATGATATCCGGGTCGGCTTTTTTGACGAAAATGCCCTTCCAGGGGGTGACTTCGTCTTTGAACTTGCCGTCGAGACCGACCGGCTGAATTACCGGCAGATCGTTTTCTTTACCAACCCGATAGTCGTCTTCGCCGAAAGCCGGGGCGATATGAACGATACCCGAGCCATCTTCAGTCGATACGAAATCGCCGGCAATCACATAATGTGCTCTTTTTTGTGGCTTAACATAGGTATAAAGCTGCTGATATTCGATATTGAGGAGCTTTTCGCCCTTCATGGTATCGACGATTTCGCCTTCGCCGTTCAGCACTTCGAGCCGGGCTTTGGCCAGAATCAGGTATTCTTCGTTCAGCTTCACTTTGACGTAGTCAATGTCTTTGCCTACTGCAAGCGCAACGTTAGAAATTAGCGTCCAGGGGGTGGTTGTCCAGACCAGAAAGCTGGTATCGGGCTGATCTTTTATGGCAAATCTGACGTAAACCGATGGATCTTCGACTTCGCGATAGCCCTGGGCAACTTCGTGCGAAGAAAGCGCCGTGCCACAGCGCGGGCAGTAAGGAACGACCTTGTGCCCTTCGTAAAGCATGCCTTCCTTCCAGAACTGGCCAAGCATCCACCAGACGGTTTCAATATACTTGTTGGTGCAGGTGATATAGGGGTCGTTCATGTCGATCCAGAAACCGCCGCGGTTCACCATGGCCCGCCATTGCGCTTCATATTTGAAGACGCTTTCACGACACTTCTTGATAAAATTTTCGATGCCGTATTTTTCGATATCCTGCTTGCTCTCGATGCCCAGCTGCTTTTCGACTTCGAGCTCGACCGGCAGACCGTGGGTATCCCAGCCAGCCTTGCGCCCGACATGAAAACCGCACATGGTTTTATAGCGCGGCACCAGGTCTTTCATCGCTTTGGTCAGAACGTGACCGGGGTGCGGGGAGCCGTTGGCGGTTGGCGGGCCTTCGAAGAATACAAATTTCTTCGCGCCTTCGCGGTTCTTCATCGACTTCTGGAAAATATCTTCCTGTTCCCAGTATTTCAGAATCTCTTCTTCGCGTCGCGCTGAAACTGTATTTTCTGGTTTTTCGAAAAGCATTGCAGGTGTCCTTATTTTAAGTTTGAATTAACTCTATAGGCTGAAGCAATCCTGGCGCTGTGTTCCAGACTGCTGGTATGGTGAAAACCGTCTTCGAGAGTCGTACCGATAGCAAAAGTGCCGTGACCGCGCACAATAACAACTGGCACCCGAGCCAGTAATGGCGAAACCCTTGCCGCCACCTCTTCAGAGGCGATGGCATTGGCAACTTCGATAACCGGCACACCATCCGGAAAGAAATAGCGCCCCTCCGCATCGATCGGCACAAACAGGTCAGTGAAGAACGACAGGGCAATCAGTTGCGGTGGGTGTGCATGCACTATTGCCAGGGCGTCAGTCTGCTGATAAATGGCGCGATGAACTGGTCGCTCGCGTGAGGCCCTTGGAGTTTCGGCATCTTCACCGTCTATGAGGGTCTCGACGATGTCGTTGTAGTCGAGACGATGCAGCATTGAGCCGCTGCGGGTAATCGCCATCATCCGGTTGTTTCGCACGCTCATGTTACCCGAGTGTGAATTGTTCAGGCCGGCAATAAACAGGTCGTAGCCTGCTGTCTGAAAATCGCGAAGTATGTTCATGATGCTTTTCCGGCTGGCGGTCTGCCGATCACTTCAGGGATAGTTTCGCCATAGATCGGCCTGATAATGCCGCGGTCGGTAATGATGGCTGTGATCAGTTCGGGCGGGGTGACGTCAAATGCCGGATTATAAACCGGCATGTTGTCGGGCGCGATTTGAACACCGCCGATAAATCTGACTTCATTGTGGTCGCGCTCTTCAATTTTGATCTCGTTGCCGTAAGAAATGCCAAGATCGAAGGTCGAAGCCGGGGCAGCCACATAGAATGGCACTCCGTTGTATTTGGCCAGCACGGCAAGAGGGTAAGTGCCGATTTTGTTGGCAACAAAGCCTTTGGCGGTGATGCGGTCGGCTCCGACGACGACACCCTGAACTCGATCATCGCGAATCAGGCTGCCGGCCATGTTGTCGCAGATGAGAGTGGCGTCAAAGCCTTCTTGAGATAGTTCCCAGGCGGTGAGTCTGGCGCCCTGCAGCAACGGCCGGGTCTCATCAACAAAAATTTTGAATTTTCTGCCCTGCTCGCGGGCTGCCCGAAAAACCCCGAGCGCGGTGCCATAACCCGCAGTGGCCAAGGCCCCGGCATTACAGTGGGTCAGCCATGTGTCGCCGTCTTTCAGCAGACTGGCGCCAAAATGCCCGATTCTGCGGCACATTTCGATATCTTCGGCTTTGATGGCATGAGCCTCTTTAAGGGCAACGGCCGCAGCTACGGCAAAATCGCCGCCCGCCTGCTCTTTAACTGCCTTTTTGACCCGTTCGATGGCCCAGAACAAGTTAACAGCCGTCGGCCTGGTAGCCGCGAGCAACTTGCAGACGTAATCGAGGGCCTGATCAAGGTTCCCGGGCTGGTTGGCGCGGCTGGCCAGACCAAGGGCGATGCCATAAGCCGCGGCAACGCCGATAGCCGGAGCACCTCGCACCTTCATGGTGACTATGGCATGCGCTACTTCGTGCTCATCATGGCAGCGCAATATTTTCGTGTCAACGGGCAGCAAAGTCTGGTCGAGCAGCTCCAGGCTGCCCGATTCGCTGTGGTAAGAGACAGCATCTATCATAGTTTTTCCGCCCTGTGGAGTCGCGACGTATGAAGCAAAACATCAATATTCAGTAGTGGATAATAACAAACCTGCCACCCACGGTCAAGGAATGACAAATGTATAACCAAAAGTAATGCTGAATCCGGCCTTAAATAAGTGTTCTGCTCATTTATTAGTCGTTGTTGCTGGTCTAACAGCCCTGTATTCGCAGACGCTCCGGCAATTTCGCGACCTGCGCTCAGTCGTTCTTGCTCGACTGGTTTTGTTTTTCCTGTGGCTGCAATGCATTCGCGAAATTCTGTCGCTCTAAACCATGAAAAGCTGTGAAAGGCTCTTTGTTGGTTAGTAATAAAACACGCTGCGCGAAACTTCATGCTTTTTCATTGATGAAGGTATGGTAAAATTTTCTGGTATTGAAACTGTGGGCAGGCATCACGAATTGTGCTTAACGGGCCGTTGAATCAGCTTTCATGATGTTTTGCAGACCTGAATAATCGTGCTGAAGCGAATTGAAATACGGGATAATGGAATTGAACCAGTGAAACCTCTAATAAAAGAATTTTATCTTGCGGCTGTGTTTCTTTTGCTGCTTACATTGCCGGTTTCTGTAGTTGTCGCTGATGATTTCTATCAGTTTCTGACTTTGTATGCCGGGCATGGTAATGAAGATGGTCGATTTTATCAGCCTGAAGGCATGGCTTTTTCGCCCGATGGCCGGTTGCTGGTGGTTTCTGATACCCATAACAATCGGTTGCAGCTATTTTCGGTTGATAATTCGCCGACCGCCACCCAGCCATTGAAGCTCGAAATGATCTATGGCGACCTCTGGCCCTGGGATGACCGCACCAAACCAATTGACTCGAACGATGCCTACCGCGAAAAAGATTATCTGCATGGCCGTGACCCGAACTATCTTGTGGGGCGTGCCTATCAGCATAGCCAGAGTCGAATCAGACCCGGCGAAAACGTGCCAATGGATCACTTCAACCTTCCGGTCGGCATTGCCTGGCTTGGAACCTCGACCATGCTCATCGCCGACACCGGAAACCACCGCATCAAGGCATTGAAACTCAACGGTGAAGTTAAATGGGTTCTCGGCCAGGAAGGCTGGAAAAACGGTTATTTCAACCATCCGCTTGGTATTGATGTCGATTGTGCCGGTCAGCTTTACGTGACCGAACCACGCAGCAAATATATCCGCGGCCTGGGCCTCGATTTTCTTCAGCGCCAGCGTGTTCAGGGAAACCGCCTGCAGATTTTTGGTGCCGATCTCAAGCCCTCAAAGCGTCTTGGCCACATGCATCACATGTCGGGGCGTGATTATCGCCAGTTTAAAGATATTACCCGAGTCTGGGTCGGCCTGAACGGCGATATCTACCTTACCGACAACGGCAATCACCGCGTCATGGTCTTTGAGAACAACATGCAGAAAAAGGCTGAACTCATCAGGTGGCCAGGTTATACGCTCCGCTACCCGAATGGCATCGATTGCACGCCCGACGGCTGGCTCGCCATCGCCGATACCGGCAACCACAAAGTGCTTATTCTCGATGCCGAACACAACATCAAACAGATTATCGGCGGCTTTGGAACTGGCGAAGGGCGCTTCGTCAGGCCACATGAAGCCAGATTCGGGCCAAACGGCGACCTTTATGTTCTCGACACCGGAAACGGCCGGATTCAGATCTTTCGCGGGCCTAATTTCCAGCAGTTTCCACGCTGCCCAATGCCTGAGCCGCCCCCGCCACCACAAAAACTCGAAGAACTCCTGCCACCACCCGCTCCCCCAAAAGACTCCTACTGACCTGTCGCTACCCAACCGTTCGCAACCCAATCGTTCGTTGAGCCTGTCGAAGCGAAAGTTGTCGCAGTCTCACCGGTCGCTGAGCCTGTCGAAGCGAATCTTGTCGCACTCTTGCCGGTCGCTGAGCCTGTCGAAGCGACCAGTATGCAACCCGACCTCCCCGATAAATACTCATTCTGGAGCCTCAGACGTGGGTTTATAGACAAAAAACAAGTTTTTTAGAAAAAAATCCGATTTTATGGTATAAGTTCAAATATAGAGAATAATGAGAACTCGGATACTTAAGATAACTAACTGACCTTTCTGTTCTTTGGCTGTCCACCTTTGCTCTGCTGTAAAACAGTTGCGTGGGCAGATTGTGCATTGAAAAAACATTGGAGCGATTGAGATGAACGAAAACAGCAATACAAAAAATTCAGGGGCCAAGAAAGATGACGTGCGGGTCGTCGAAGAAATAGTTGAAGGTTTCTGGGATTGCCCGAACTGTAATGCCAAAAATCGTGGTTCAGCCCAGCAATGCAATGACTGCGGTGCTGTGCGCAGCGAAAACGTGCAGTTTTATGTTGAAGACGGTGCTAAAGCGATAACCGACGAGGCCGAACTGGCCGAGGCCATGTCTGGCCCAGACTGGATATGCCCCTTCTGCAGCAATATGAGCCCAGCTGCTGCAAAAAAATGCACTGGTTGCGGTTCTGACCGCTCGGCCGGCAAAAACCGTGCCGTAAAAGAAATCCCCCCCGGCTCAGAAAAAAAGAGCGCCAAAGCAAACGGCCATGAACCATCCGGGCCGGCGCAACCGCCGCCGCCGGCACCTCTCTGGCTGAAGGCCGGCTGTGGCGTTTTTATTCTGCTTTTCATGATCCTTACTGCTTTCAGTTGCTACGAAAAGGCAGTGAAAATCGAGATAACCGCAAACAGCTGGGTTCGCATTATTGAACGCAACGAATATAAGACGGTTCGCGAACAGGCCTGGGTTAAAGAAGTTCCGGCCGAAGCCAGAAAATTAGGCAGCGAACGCAAGGTTCGTTCACACAAAGAAATCCCCGATGGTTTTGAAGAAGTCGATGAAACCTACACCCAAAAGGTTAAAGTCGGCGAAAAACAGGTCGAAGACGGCAAAGTCGATCTGGGCAACGGGCGCTTTAAAATCAAATACAAGATGGTGCCAGAATACAAAGAAGAAGAGCGCACCCGCCGCGTCAGGCGTCAAAAATTCCGCAAAGAGCCTGTTTATGACGAAGAGGTGACCTACGACATCGAACGCTGGGTTGCCTTTGCTCCTGTCCAACTCCAGGGTGCCACCGACGAGCCTCGCTGGCCTGATTCCGGTGTCGCTAACAATGTGCCGCCAAAAGTTGGCGACCTGTCAGAAAAATCACGAACCGAAAACTACAGCGTCAAGGCGAAAAGACTCGATAATTCAAGCGAAGTCGAAATTAAAGAACTCCATAACAAGCCATTGACTCTTGAGCAGTTCATGAAACTGCGGGTCGGCACCACCTGGGAAGCCGTTTTCAGCGGCCTCGGCGACCTGCGAGATATAAAATTCAACTGATCAATTCTGCCTGCCGGTCGGGTTTGCCCCAATGGGCAAGTGAACATGTTTGGCAAAGTGTACCGATTCGTGTATAATCCTCAACGAAAATGATTCTCATTCTGTTGTTGGAGTTAAAGCATGAAACTGCAATTTGCCGGCCTTGTTACCCTATTTTGCATCTCTCTTGCCCTGTTGGGCTGCGGTGGCGGTGGTGGTGGCGGTAACCCGGTTGCGCCACCTCCTGACCCCAACTTCGATCTGAAACTGCAAGAAGATTACCCGACAATCGCCGCTTCTTACGTTAAACTTGATTCTGTTCTCAAAGAAAGCTCTCAGACTGCCGAACAGCGCGTTTCTTCATTTATGGCAGAAATTTCGGCCGATTTTGTCAATGCCGCAGGTTCGGCAGCCCGAACTGACCTTGAAACAACCACCCTCAGCCGGGTGAAGCGCTATACCATCAATGAATACAGCTTTGTTCCGACTGCTCATAAGGTCAACGAAGATGGCACCATCGCCGTGACTACCGCCATGTCGATTTATGTTGTTCGCAAAGAAGGCGCCGCCGGCGGTTTCGAATCACTCAAAACCACCCTTGACCCCAGCCCGACCCTCACCTGGAAAAACGAAAGCGGCACCTGGAAAATCATCAAAGGCCTGCCCTATCTCTCGACCGATGTGGGTGGTATCTGACGGTTCTGTAATTTTTTTCCACTGGTTTCTGACTCGTCGGGGTTCAACATGTTGAACCCCGACGTTTGTTTTATGGGCTTGTTGGCAGCGCGAAGTGGCCGTGGTATAAATAGAAAAACTGCCGGATAACGAGGTGAATTGATGGGTATTATTGCCAGGTATCGTGCTGTTCCGATTCTTTATCGCATGCTCGGCGCATTCATAATTGGCGCTCTAACCGGCATTGTTTGCTGGTATGCCGAAGCAAATTACGGTGTTGCCCTCAAGGGGAGCCTCGACGCCTGGTTGTCACCGTTCGGCCTGGTTCTTGTTAAAATGCTTAAGATGATCGTTGTGCCGCTGATTTTCTTCTCTCTTTTTCAGGGTGCCGCCAGCTTGCCGTTAAAAAAATTCGGGCGCATCGGCCTGCGGGTCATTGTTCTCTATATGGCCACATCTTTCTTCGCGGCGTTAATTGGCACTTTATTTGCCCTCGGCATCAACCCCGGGCGCGATGGCATGCAACTTTCAACGGGTGAGGCAGCGGCCGCAGGTATTCCAGCAGTTTCCGCTGCCGGAGCCACTTCTTTGACCGCTGTTTTTATGAGCATGTTCGAGAATCCCTTTAAAGCCCTTGCCGAGGGAAACTTCCTGGCGGTGATCGTCTTTGCGATTCTGGCCGGTCTGGCTCTGCGGGTGCTGCTCGATGCCGCCGATGAAGGCAAAAGAGATGCCGATACCGATGCCCTGACTGCCATGCCGGCAACCGCTTCGGCCATAAATCGCATTTTATTTGTCATGGTTGACTGGATCATGGACTACGCACCGATTGGCATTCTGGCGTTGACGATTGTCAACTTTACACAACACGGCCCTGAGCTGGCTGGCCCGTATCTTAACATCGGTCTTGGCGTCATCTGCGGGATCATAATGATGATCTTGATTGTTTACTCACTGATGATCAAACTTCTGACCAATTCGAGTCCGTTGCGCTTTTTTAAATATGCCCAGGAAGCAATGATAACCGCCTTTGTCACCCGAAGTTCTGGTGCGACTCTGCCGGTAACTCTCAAGGCCGCTGACGCTTTGCAGATCAGGCGCGAACTCGCCGATTTCTCACTGCCGCTCGGCTCGACCGTGAACATGGATGGCGTCTGTATTCACCTGCCAATGTTTGCTATTCTGGCTGCCAATATTTTCGGCATTCAGCTGGGTTTTGGTGACCTGGTTGTTCTGGTGTTCACCACGGTTCTGGCTGCGGTTGGTGCCGGTGGTATTCCGGGTGGCAGCCTGATGCTGCTGTTTATTATTCTTAACAGCATGGGCCTCAATGAAATGCAGGTTTCGCAGGTGGTTGCCTTTGCTCTCGGCATCAACCCGATTCTTGACATGTTTGAAACCATGAACAACGTTACTGGCGATCTGGCCTGTACATACGTGGTTGCCTGCCAGGAAAACATGCTGACCGGTGAATCGTCAGAATAGGGTTACGGTTTGCAAAACTTATCTGTTACAATTGAGGTATTATTGTAGCTGTACACTTGTGATGTATGTCGTCAATGGGAGGGCATTATGAAGATTCGTGGTCGTTATAATTTGCTGATATTCTTTCTGGCTTTCTGGCTGGCATTTGAGCCGTTCGTCATCAATGTGGCTTTTGCTAACGATGATGTTCCGCAGCCGATTCTGAATACTGAAGGCATTGAGGGCATCGAAGATATCAACGAAATTGTCGCGCCCGCTGATTATCTAGAATACATGCTCTCGTTGCGTGGTCGCACCAAAGAAGAGGCTGAGGCCATCGCCTGGGGCGAATGGATGACCAGTATTTCTGGTGCCTACGCCATGATGGACGACGGTTGTACTGACGTGTTCAGTTTCTACAGCACGCTCAGCGACATGTCGCCTCATTTCACCAATACCCCATACTATTTTAAAGCCGTTTGTATGGCTGCTTCAAAAGCGACCATGGCATTTTCGTTTCTGGTTCACTCGCAGCCGGCTCTCAAAGTTCTTGCCGGCATGGAAACCGCTACCCAGGCAGTTGCTAACTCGGGTGTGGCCCGTGGTGCCAAATGGGCCATGCAGAAGGTTTCAACCGCCGCCAAATTCACTGGTGACGCCATCGGAAATACGCGCCTTTACAAAAAAGGCGTTGGCTTCATTCAGCGCAAAGCGAATCTGATGAGCGGTTTCCAGAAGATGGGCGACCTCGCATCCAAAGCCCAGAAAACTTTCAGCGCCAAGAATGTTGGCACTTTCCTCAGTCACATGGCACCTCCATGCGGCTACAAAGCCGGCCCGGGCGAAGGTTTTTATTCATACTGGCGTTGGGTAGCCCGCAAAACCGGTCTCGAAAATGTCGAAACCTATCGCAAAGTTGCTAAAAAAGCCGGTATCAGCACCAATAAAGGCGCTACGGTCATTGGCGACGCCAAGGGTTGGGGCCACACCGTTGGCATCGGCCTGTGTGTTGTCGGTATTGCCCTTGATTCTTATGGCATCATCAAGTCCGAAGACCGCCAGGGCGGTCGCTACAACTCTTATTCACTCGTTAAAAACTATGTCGGCCTCGCGCTTGGTACCGCAACCCTGATCGCCATGTTCTGTATTCCGGTGGTCGGGCAGGTTATCGGTGCCATTGCGCTTGTGTGGGCTCTGGTTACGACCCTTGGTGACCAGCTCGGCAAATACAACAAGCGCTGGAAAGCCGCCTACAAGAATTCATACTGGTATCTCTACGAAAACGACCCTGAATTTAAGTCTTTCTACGATAACCGCGGGCAGCTGAAAGCCGAAGAAAAGGCTGCAGCTCTGCTTGTTACCGAGAACCACTACGGCGATTTCGTGAAGAGTCAGGCCCCTTCAGACGAAGAACAGAAAGCAATTCACGAAAAGAATCTGCGTGTTTATGCCGAACTCGAAAAACAGGGCGTGCTGATGAGCTATTACAGCCGCAAGGGCTTCTCACTGCCCGACTTCGGCATGGAACGCCTACAGGAACTCTGGACCATGAAAGCCGACTACATGTCATGGAAACCGACCGAAGTGGAATCTGAAAAGGCCAAAAACCGCGGTTTCTGGGGCAAAGTTGGTCATGCAATCAACCCGATGACCTATGTCAGCTGGGCAGGCGACAAGATTCAGTCACGTGATTACAAGAAGACTATCGATGAATACAATATTCTCAAAGTGTTCTTTAACCCTGACTACGTTCTGATCAAAAAATATCAGAACTGGATCACCGCCAACAAATATCATGGTGGCATCTTTGACGTAGTTGGTCTGCGCATAGAGCAGTCTCCCTTCAATTACATCCCGCTGGTCGGCATCGACACCGGTGCCTGGAACGAAGACCTTCTTATCCAGGCCTTCAATAGTGATGCCTTCCAGATTGGCGTCAAAGAAATGATGTTCTTCAAAGAACAGATCAAGGCTGCCCGCGAACAGGTCAAGGCCGGTATCAAAGACAGCGACAAAATGGTTGATTTCATCCGCAACGAGCACCTCAAATACTCCCAGAAAATGCGCAAGGCTCTGGGTCGCCTCGTTGAATGCTATAACATTGACCCTGAACGTGAGCACAAAGACCTGATGAAAGATTGCCAGAAAGCTTTCGGCTGGCGCTGGAACAAGGCTAATGGCAAAGAAACCCCGCGAAATATCATCAAGATCTATCTCACCGACATCGAAAAAGCTCTGACCTATGACCCGATCTCGGTTAGCCAGAAAGCCGCCGAAGTGGTTCTCATGGTAGCCACCATCAAGAAAAACCTCGACACTGCCGTGATGATGCGCGAACTTGGCGACGAAAAACGTGCCGCCATGGATGACTTCAGCAAAGAATTCACCAACTATGATATTGCCAAGTTTCTTAAAGAAGGCACTTTCCTTGACGTGAAGGGCAAAACCTTCTTTGACTGGCTCTCAGACCTGTACCCGGCCTATGAAGAACTCGAAAAATTCACCAATCTCTATATGAACGAAGTCGAAGACTTCACTGAAGTCGCCGATGATTCAAATTCTGATACCCGCAAAAAGTTCATCTTCTTCAGCAAAGATGGCTATCATCCGAAAAACCTTCTGAGCGACCTGAACACCGAACTCGAAGGCTACAAAGAAATCATTCTGGCTTTCGAAAAGATCAAAGACGATGTGCAGATGAACATGGGCCTCTCTGAATCTGATAATTCAGAACTATACAACGGCGTTTTCCACCCCTATAGCGTCGAAGAACCCGAAGCCCTCAATCTTGATTCAGCTGTTATTCCGGCTGGTGACTGATTGCTGAGTAACTGTTAAAAAAATCGCCCCGCGCTAACCCGCGGGGCGATTTTTTTGCGTTCGAAGCGCATTACCGCGCCTTGCAGATTAAAGCTTCTGCAGGGCGCTGTTGATTTCTTCGATCACCAGAGGATCAGGGTCTTCACTGGCATCTTGAAGCATGGTCTTGACCCGCTGGCCGAAGGCCTTGAATTCGATGAGAGTTCGCACTGCCAGAACCCTGACTTCTGGGTCAGGGTCATAAAGCAACTCTTCGATCTCGGTCAGCCCTTTTTCTTCGAGCCTCACAAAAAAGCTTGTAGCGGCACTTTTTTCTTCGGGCGTGCCTGCTAACAGCTTGTCAAGCTGGTTTTCGACTTCGGCGGCATCGGCGGTGATACTGGCTGATGCTGATGCGTTGGAGGCCTGAGATACTGAACCAGCAAGTGCGGCAGCAGTTGAGCCAACCGTTGGGTTAGCCACTGCGACGGGCATCGGTCTGGAACCGGGATCTGCTACGGCTGTCTGGGTGGCTGGGGGCTTGACGGGCGACACTTCGGGCATGGGGCGTGGCGGGGCAGTCTCGCCAGCCGGCGCATTTATGGTTGCTGATGCCGGCAGGAGCGGTGATACAGTGCTGGCAACCGATGCAACCACGGGGGGTTTGGATACTGGTTCTTTAGTGGCAGGGCGCGTGGGTGTTTCTGGTGTCGGGTCAGCGGCTGGAACTTTTTTTAACGCTGATGAAGCGGGTGTGACTGTGGGCCGGGTGGCAACAGTTGCCCCGGCTGATACTTTTGCTGTGGGCAGTTTTTCGGCTTTGGCCTGAATGACTTTTTTGTCGCGGGTTTTTGCCGGGGGCTGGTCACCATATTTTGCAACCAGTTCACCAAGTTTTTCGGCGGCCGGCTGGTAGGCGGGGTCGAGTTCGACGGCTTTGCGATAGGCCTTCATGGCGTCAGCGATGCGGTCATTTGCCAGATAGATGTCACCCATGACTTTGCGTGGCATCGGGTTGGCAGGTGAAGCTTCTGCTGCCTTCAACAAAGATTTGTTTGCCAGGCCGATCTGGTTTAGCCCAATATGCGCGTTGGTAAGAATACAGTAATAATAGCAGACCGTGTCGGCATCCATTTCGCGCTCTGCCATTGTCAGGCCGGGTTCAAGCAACTCAATGGCCCGGTCGAAAATGCTCAAATTAACGTACACTTCGCCGAGTTCGAGGTAGGCGAAAGTTTCATTCGGGTCGAGTTCGAGAATTTTCCAGTAGGCTTCAAGAGCGGTCTGAATCTTGCCAGAGTCCACGTTTTTCCGGGCAGATTTAAGCATCGTGTTGATTTTGCGATTCTGCTTGCGCTCAGTGACACTGCCTGCCAGAAGACGTGCTTCTGAAACGATCGGAACACAGAGAAATGCACTGATCGCAGCGGCCAGCAAAGCTCTTTTGATTGTCGAACCCACTTGATTTCTCGAGGGCATCAGCATTCTCCTGAATCTCGATTTTCGACCATTCTAATGCAAAGAATCACAAGAGTCTATGGCTAACTGGGTTTTCCAAAAGGCAAATACATTATTTTATACTGCACAACCGGCGCAAGATTCGCAAGCGGCACAGTCTGCCAGTCGAGTTACCTGATTGCCGGCAGTCGTTGTTGTGAGCGTCGCCACTCTCTGGAAGATAAAATCAGCCCGGCCATGACGGCCGGGCTGAATATTGTATTGATTCTGGGGTTTTATTGCTCCGGGGAGCTACTTTTTTGCCTTCTTTACGGGTGCTGCGCTTTTGGCGGGGGCCTTAGCCGCTTTGACGGCTGGCTTTTCGGCCTTGGCTTTAACGGCTTTTGCAGCGCTGGCTGCCTTCGGGGCGGCTTTGCCGGTGACCTTGGCAGATTTATTGAGTTCTTTCATTGCAGTCAGAACTTTTTCAGCGGTATAAGGAGGCCGGGTGAGCCTGATGCCGACTGCGTTCTTGATGGCATTGCCGATGGCTGGCAGTGCGCCGTTGATGCTGATTTCGCTGACGCTCTTCGCACCGTAGGGGCCGGTCTTTTCATAGGTCGGCACCAGGAAAGTGACGAGTTCAGGCATGTCTTTGGTGCTCCAGATCTTGTAGTTGCCAAAATTCGGGTTCAGCATACGGCCGTTTTCATCGAAGATGTACTCTTCGGTGAGGGCGAAACTGATACCGTTCATGCAGGCGCCTTGAGTCTGGCCGTCAGCAAGCTGTGGGTTGATAGCGGTGCCACAGTCGACGCCGGCTACGTATTTGAGCAATTTGACTTCACCGGTCTCGGTGTCAACTTCGACTTCAGCAAAGTGCGCCGAGAAAGGCGGTGGCGATGCATGACTGATATGACTGCCGATGGCACCAATCTGAAACTGCTTGTGTTCATACATTGCATAATTGCAGACCTGGCCGAAAGTAACCTTGTTCTTGCGCCCTTTTCCGTAGCAGATGCCGTCATCGATGCTTATATCTTCGGATTTTTCGCCCATTATGCTGGCAGCAACCGCAACAATCTGTTCTCGAACCTTTTTAGCACAGTTAATTACTGCACCACCGGTCAGATAAGTGGTTGAAGAGGCATAAGCGCCAACGTCGAATGGGGTCATATCGGTGTCTGAGCTGTAAACCAGCATGTCGGTCAGTTTGCAGCCAATGGTTTCGGCTGCGATCTGGCCTAAGACAGTGTCAGAGCCAGTTCCGAGGTCGGTGGCGCCCAGCAGCATATTGAATGAACCGTCTTCGTTCATTTTAATGAAGACCGCGCCCATATCAATCTCGGGAATCGAACTGCCCTGCATAAGGCAGCACATGCCAAGACCGCGTCGTTTGGTGCCGTTACCAGGTTTGCCGTATTTTTTTGCCCAGTCGATGTGCTTCATGCCTTCGGTTATGCATTTGCTCAGCCCGCAAGAACCAATGGCCATATCGACGCCTTCGCGACCTTCGCCGAGGGCTTTGAAGATCGGTGAAGACTCACCTTCCTTGATGTGGTTCATCTGACGGAACTTGATCGGGTCCATGCCGATTGCTTCGGCCATCTCATCCATCTGGCATTCCATGGCAAAGGCAGCCTGGGTAGCGCCGTAGCCGCGATAGGCTCCGCCGACCGGCAGGTTGGTATAAACTGTGTCGCCGATGAATTCAATGTTGTCAGCGCGGTAGAGAGGCAGAACTTTCGAGCCGCAGTTGCTGAGAACCGTCAGGCCATGGGAACCGTAAGCACCGGTGTTGCTGATGATGCGCATTGAAATGGCGGTAATCGTGCCATTTTTTTTGACGCCGCTCTGAATGGTGACGACCATCGGGTGGCGGGTGCGTGCTGCCATGAATTCTTCGGCGCGGGTCAACGCCCAGACGCATGGTCTTCTGGTTTTGAGAGCCACCAGGCCGCAAACGTCTTCGAGCAAAACTTCCTGCTTCGTGCCGAAACCGCCGCCGATGCGGGGTTTGATTACTCTGATTTTTTTGACCGGGATTCCGAGGGTCTGAGCGGTGATGCGGCGGGCATGAAATGGAACCTGGGTCGAAGTTCGCAGCACCAGACGATCATTCTCGTCGAGGTAACCGATGCAGATGTGTGGTTCAATCGGGCAATGCTGCGCGTAATGGGGGTAGTAGGTTTTTTCGAGTACTACGTCAGCCTGCTTGAAACCCTTCTTAACATCACCGACCGCCGTTTCGACGTGCGAGCAGTGGTTATGTTTCGGATCGTAGAAAATAGGTATGGGAACGCGGCAATCTTTTTCGTCGTGAATGATGGGGGCATCTTTATCACGGGCTTTTTCGGGGTCGAGAACTGCCTTGAGAACCTGATACTGAACTTTGATTTTTGTGCAGGCTTCGCTGGCTGCTTCAGGGGTTTCGGCGGCAACTATCGCCACACGGTCGCCCACAAAACGAACTTTGCTGTCGAGCAGATAGGTGTCATAGGGGGAGGGTTCAGGAAAACCCTGCCCGGCGGTGGTTCGCGGTATTCTCGGAACGTCTTTGTAGGTGAAAACTGCAACAACGCCTGGCATCTTTCTGGCGTCTTCAACGTCGATGCTTTTGATAACGGCGTGAGCGTGGGGGCTGCCCAGAACCTTGATGTGCAGAAGATTGGGCAGGTCGATATCGGCAACATACTTTTGCTGGCCGCAGACCAGACCCATTGAATCAATTTTGGTCAGACTGTGATTGACCTGATTGAATTTTTCGGGTTTTTCAAAAAAGAGTGGAGATTCGGGAATCGGAGACACAGCGGCTACCTTGGCGGCCGGCGCGGCTTTTTTTGGGGTTTCTTTTTTTGCGGTCTTTGCCATTATTTTTTACCTCGGGTGCTCTTGGTAGTCTTTTTGGATTCGGCAGCAGCCTGAAGAACTGCGTCAATTCTCTTGACATAGCCAGTGCAGCGGCACAGATTGCCGTCAAGAGCGTCTTTTACGTCTTCGGCAGTCGGATTCGGGTTTTTGTCGAGCAATGCTTTGGCCGCGATCAGCGAACCCGGGTTGCAGTAACCGCACTGGGTCGAACCAGTGTCTACAAAGGCTTTTTGCAAAACATGCGGATTCTCGGGGTTTCCCATGCCTTCAACGGTCAGGATTTCGGCGCCTTCAGCGCAGCCGGCCAGAGTGATGCATGAATTGCGGGGGCGACCGTCAATCATGACGGCGCATGAGCCGCAACTGCCTTCACCACAGCCAAACTTTACGCTTTTCATGCCTGCCTGGCGAAGGACATCCATGAGTGTGGCATTGGGTTGGATTTCGAGGCAAAAGGCTTTGCCATTAATTTTCGTATTAAGTTTCACTGATGTTCTCCTTACTTGCCGGCTTTTTCGAGAGCTTCGCCGAGAGCCCTGCGAATCATGACTTCACAGACTTCCTTGCGATACTCGCGACTGGCCCTGAAATCTTTGCGGATGGTGAGAGAGTCGGCGGCTTTTTTCGCAGCGGCTGCCAGCAGTTCGGCGCCAGGTTTCTGGCCGGTGAGCATCTTTTCGGCTTCGAGGCAGCGAACCGGCGAAGCGGTGATCGCATTTATTGCGATGCGAACCTGCTCGATCAGGCCGTTTTTAATTGAAAGCCTGGTGGCAACGGTGGCCATTGAATAATCGTTGGCAGTTTTAACCAGCTTGGCAAAAGAAGTGCCGGTGCCTTTGCCGTAACAGGGTATGGCGATTTCGGCGATAATTTCAGCTTTATCAAGAAACTGGGGGGCCTTCTGATCGATAATAGTCTGCACTGGCACTGTGCGTTTCGGCTTGCCTTTGCGACAGACGATCTCGGCATCAAGAGCCATATAAACTAGCGGCATATCTGACCATGGAAAAATGGCGGCAAGGTTGCCACCGGCGGTAATTGAGTTGCGCAGCAGGGTTGAACCAATTTTTCCGGCGGCAGTTTTGAGCAGGTTGCCACTTGGGCCCGTAAGGGCAGCTGATTTGTAGATGTCCTGAACCGGTGTGCCGGCGCCAATTCGAAAAAAGGCTGTGTCTTTGTTGATATAAGCCAGTTCTTTGACCTGAGAAATATCGACCAGTGCTTCGATGCTGTTGTCCTGACGCAGAGCTTCTGAAGTGCCACCGGCGATGATGGCAGTCTTCTGTTCTTTGTTGCCCAGAAACAGACAGGCTTCTTCTATGGTTTTCGGGTGATAGAACTGGGTGAGCTTTTTGAGCATCTCGCCCTCCTTTTCCTTGTGAAAACAGTATTATTGCAAACTCGGTTTTTTATTATACTTGCCCGTCGGCAAATTTGCCAGCATTGCCCGTCGGCTTTCTGGCGAATCAGTCAGTAATTTTTTTTCAGATGCAGAAGTCGCGTCAATTCGGCTTTTGACAATTCAGCCTCTTTTCGGTGATAATGAGAGGGTATTAAACATCGAATTTTCGGAGCAGCAAAGATGATTAAATGCAGATATGCAATTGTTATTGTTCTGATATCGCTTTTGGGCAGCGCCAGAGTTTCGGCCAAAAACGTTCTTGAGCAGTTACTGGGGGTTTATCAGACCTACCAGGAAGTAAACATGAGTCTTTGGCTGGTCGGTGATGTCGGCGCCGAAAAAAGATTTGGCAAGGAACTGCAATTATGGATGGGGCTGACGCAGAAGCCAGTCAAAGACAAAAAAGTAACCGAATATGTCAAAGGCATTTTCAATCGTCTGTTGCCGCATTTTAAAGACCGGGGCATGAAGTATGACGTTCGGGTTATCCAGGATAGCACCGCCAATGCCTTTGTTATTCCCGGCGGGCACGTCTACGTTCATTCAGGAATGCTCGACATGGTAGAATCAGACGATGAACTCGCCGCTGTAATAAGCCACGAACTCGGTCATGCCGAACGCCGGCATTCGCTGCGAAATTTTCGGGCTTCAACCCTTATGGTCGCCGTTTTGAATAAAGCCGTCAAAAACAGGCAGGACCGTGAAACCTGGGGAGCCCTGCTCAGCTATATCACTCTGATGAAATTTTCACGCGAACAGGAAGACGAAGCTGACGATATCGGTCAGATGCGAATTGCCCGCGCCGGCTATAACCCGGCCGCCCAGGTAACCCTCTGGGAAAAGTTTCTGAAAAGGTATGGTGACTCCAAGGGTCTTGAGCAGTATCTCAGTTCTCATCCGCCTTCCAGTCAGCGTATTCAGAATGCCCGTAATAATCTGAGCAAGATGAATGTTGCTCCGGGCGCTGTATTTGCTAATACCCGGCAGATTATGACCATCGAACAGACCAACCTGATCAACAATTACAGCTTTGAAGCGGCTTCGACTTCGGCGGGCCTGCTTCCGGGTTGGCAGATTGCAGAAGGCAAGGCCGGTCTCTCGCAACAGACAGCCGCTTCTGGCCGCAAAGCTCTGCAGATGTGGCCTGAAGAACGCAATTCAGCCACCCGTGTCTTATCTGATTTTATCGCGATTAACGAAGCATCTGACCTGGCCTTTTCGATCGAGGCTCGCTCAGAGAACGGCACTCAAAATGCGGCGATCGGTATCGAACTTTATGACGCCGGCAAACGTCTTCGCAACCGTATCTGGGCGATCAGGCCGATGGCGGTTCTGGGTGGCGAATGGCAGAAAATAGATGCCCGGCTGGTGAACAGCAAAGAAAAGAAGATTTTTGCAGCCAACAACGCCTTTATGCGCATCTTGCTGCAGACCGGGCCATTCTCTCAAGGAAGCGTTCTGTTCGACGACCTCAGTCTGCGCCCCTTCGCGGCAACACCGGTTGCTGCCAATCTTCTGCCTGGCGGTGATTTTGAACGAAACGAAGGTAACGGCGTTCCGACAGGGGTGGTCGGGGCTCCAGAACTTGTCAGCATCGATTATGACAAATTTAATACAGGCTACGCTTCTCTTAAATTTAAGGCGACCCAGGAAGGCGAATCAGGGTTTGCTTTTGCGCCAGTGCCGGTTGATGCATTAAAAGCCGGTCAGCCGCTGGCCTGGTCATTGTTTTTTATGGGTGATCGCCAGCAGAAGGGAATGGTAGTAGTTGAGCTGCTCGACGCTGCAGGCAAGCCCCTGGCCCGCCGTCTGGCCCAGTTTGAATTTGAGGCTCTGCCCGATCGATGGCAGGCAACCTCGCATTCGTGCAAATATGAGCTGCAAAAAGAAGAAGAAGGCCTGGTTAAGGCTGTGCAGGTTCGGGTCGCTGCTAACATGCCCGCCGGTGCGCAACTCTGGTTTGATACCTTTGTTATGCGCTGATACAGGGCGATTATTATTGCTGTTTCAGCTCAGGGCATGCTGAAGATGCTCTAGTTGAGATTTTGAGCAGGCTTTTCGGGCAGACATCGCGGCATTCAAGGCAGCGAAGACATTCTGCCGAATCGACTTCGCGTGGTACGTCAAGGCTGACCGGGCAGGCACGCGAACAGGCGCCACATTCAATACAGCCAGCTTTGTTAAACTCAATCTTGAAGAGGCTGACCCGGTTGAATGGCCCATAAAAAGCACCGAGCGGGCAGACCCAGCGGCAGAAGGGCCGCCTGATAAAAACTGCCGCCAGAAGTATAATGCCAAGCAGAGTGGCTTTCCAGGTAAACAGCCACCCGAGCTGGCTGCGCAGCGACGGTTGCAGTATGGCCAGAGGCACCCCGCCTTCGAGTGTGCCGGCCGGGCAGATGTATTTGCAGAAAGATGGTTCACCACCGTCGTATTCATCGAGCCAGAAAGCTGGCAGCAAAAAAACAAAAACGATCAGAATCACATACTTGAGATATTTAAAAACCTTTGGCCCGTTGAATTTAGGCGTCGGAATGCGGTTCAGCAGTTCCTGAAACCAGCCGAATGGGCATGCCCAGCCACATGCAGCTCGACCCACAATGCTGCCGATCAGGGCTAGAAAACCAATAACCAGAAGTGGCAGAGAGGTCGAAATTGCGGTTAGACGCGCCCCTATTGTGGGCAACGCTGTCAGATCAAGCCCGCCGGCACCGGCTACTGTGACCTGCATGGCACCGATCGGGCAGGCAAAAAGCGCTGCCGGGCAACTGTAGCAGTTGAGTGTCGGAACACAGCCATGCTTCAACACCCCGGTGTAAATATTTCCGGTTTTAAAACCGATCAGATAGGCATTGCTGCTGATGGTTGCCGCAATCTGCGACCAGAATCTGATTTTTAGCCCAGGCCGATGCATTGAGTGCATATCATGACCGCTTTCTGAAAATAGCTGCGATGTTCGCCGTTGCTGAAGCCGATGAATATCAGAATCAACGCCAGCAAAAGCGTGATTATGGTTGAAACCTGAACCTGACCGGCCCGACCTGTTGCTTTAAGCATACTTACCTGACCAGCTCGATCAGCTTTTTGCCAACTGCTTCGATATTCTGAATGCCGGCAAAGTTTTCGGCACCTGGCCCGAACGCAAAAACTGGCACCATAGCCGCCGTATGGTTGTCGCTCGAAAAAGTGGGTTTGCTGATTTTGCCGTTTTCAATGGTGTTCATCGGCAAGGTGATGCCGCCGGTTTCGTGGTCGGCGGTCACCACAACCAGCGTGTTTCCGTCTTTTTCTGCAAAATCCAGGGCGGCTTTTATGGCAGTATCAAAATCGGCGACCTCTGAAATAATGCGCGGCATGTCTTTATCGTGGGCGGCCAGATCGATCTGCGAGCCTTCTACCATGAGTACGAAACCTTCAGGGTCGCGGCTGAGAGCTTCGACAGCTTTATCAGTCAGTTCGCCGAGCGAGTAATTGCGCTTGCCGGCCGGGGGCAGATGACCCATCGCCAGAATGGCTGCCAGTTGCGGCGGTGCTTTAATCTTTCGTAAGGTTTCAATACTAAGAATAACCGGCATTTTTTTGCGCAGTTCGTTGAGCAGGTGTTTATCGTCTTTGCGCCGGCTTCCCGTTACCGATTTGGGGTAATAGTTGCATAGCCCCCCGCCGATCATTACATCAAGACCTGAGTTAATCTGCTGTTCAGAAATTATATCGTAATGGTAGCGCGCCTGGTGATGGGCTGAAAAAGCGGCCGGAGTCGCATGCGGCAGAATGCTGGTTACTGCGATTCCCGTTGCTTTGCCAGCTTCGCGGGCGTATTCCATGAGGTTTTTCAGGGGTCGGCCGTCAGGAGTCTGCCCGACCATGTCGTTGTTGGTTTTGCTCCCAGTCGATAGAGCAGTGCCGGCCGCCGCTGAATCGGTCACATAATTGTCGGCAGAATGGGTCATGCTCATGCCCAGAACCTTGAAGCGCTCAAGTTGCAGTGGCCCTCGTTCGATGCGGGTTGCGGTTATGTGGGCGATTCCCATGCCATCGCCGATCATAAAAATAATATTGCGGGGCTGCACCGGGTTCTGAGCGAAAATTGCAGCTGAAAATGTGATGAGAAAAAGCAGCAAGATGCCGCGAAAATGGCGATTGTTTGAGGTCATGTTTGCTTCCTTTAATTGCATTTGCTGAAAATCTAACCTAAACACCCGGTCAAGGCAAGCAGCAAATGCTAATTAAAATAGCGGCACCGGTCGATAAATTAGTGGTCGTTGTAATAAGTCGGCGGCTAATCATATTCAGACGGAGGGTTATACATGGGTGTACTTGTCCCGTTGTTCAAAACCCGTGAACCAGAAGGCGATCTGCAGCTCAATAATGAAGAAAAGCTGCGGTTGAAGCTCATACAAAATTCTATCGAAGCACTTAAACGCGAAGAAAAGATCGTTGAAAGCGAAATTTCAGAAAAGTGTCGTGAAGAAATCGATCGCTTAAACGTTATTGATCGAAAACTGCGCGAACTAGAGATCGAACTCGAAGAACTCTGCCGCAGCAACCGCCCCGGCCCATGGCCAGGCTTTGTAGACAGGAGCAGGTGATGTTAAGATATTCACTATTTTCTGAATTCTACCTCAGCAGGCGGCAGAACGCTGCATCCCACTCATCGGTAGCCGCCAGTCATGGCTCACTCGCCCTCGCGCCAGCTGGCAACCATGAAAACCAGCTTCCCCTGTGCCGTGCTAATTCACGCACCTGGTGGGAAACAGGCTGGCAGAGACAACGCTGATCGAAATAGCAAGCTTTTACCGGGCAGACGGCTCTATGCTTCTGCCCGGTTTGCTCATTGCCGAAAAGATGCGGGCGTGCTGTTGCATTGAGTTTTCCCAGGTGAAGGTCGCGGCTCTTCTGGCGAGTTCGCCGCCGCATTGCTCGCGGTCGGCAGCGAGTGCTGACCTTATCGCTGCTGCCAGAGAACCCGCGTCAAAAGGTTCGGCATAAAAAGCCGCCGGCCCGCATATTTCAGGCATCGGCCCGGTGCGCATGACAACGACCGGGCAGCCGCAGGCCATCGCTTCAAGCAGAATATTTGGGCAGTTCTCACACCATGAAGTGTAAACCATGGCAGCGGCATGTGCATACCAGCCGGGAAGTTCATGATAGGCGACCGCATCGAGAAAAATGATGCGATTCTCAAGCTTGCTGGCCGCAATCTGCCTGACGATCATCTTATGAAACCCCGGGTCATAAACCTTGCCCGCGATGAATATGCCCGGCAGGTCAGGGTTGGCTGCCATTGCCCGCACCAGATATTCAAGCCCTTTATACACATAGAGATTTGAAACATAAAGCAGGTAAGGTGCGGTGCCGGCAGCGCCGGGCCTCGGGGCCGAAGGGTTGAAAATTTCAGAGATCCCGTGATACAGATACTCCGGGTTGCTTTCGGGCACCCATTCCTTGATCAGCTCGGCCGCAGATTGTGACAGGGCGATGACCTGGCTGGCATGGCGGGCCGAGTAGAGGGTGAGCTTCTGAGCCAGCAGCATCCGGGCATAGCCCGCCGCCGACTCATATGTGCGCATCAGATCAAGAACCCTCGCGGTTAAAGGGGCGACATTCTGCACCATCACCGCCACCGGAACCCCGGGGTTGCGCAATGGCATGAAATTGGCTACGCAGAACAGCAGGTCGGCTTTCCAGCTGTGGCATAAGTCGATAAGGTCAGTGTTTTCCCATAAAAAACGCAGAAAAACATTGCCCGAAGCCTCGGGGATTGTTTGAATTTCAAGATTCGGGTGCGGGGCAATCTGCACCGGCAGTTTGATGGTGGGTAATACGGCTAAAAACTGGTCGTCGGGGCAGAGACGCGGCAAAAACTGCAGCAGGTTGATCAGGTAAGAAACCCCGCCGCCGGCCCTCGCTGAGACCGCATTGATTAATATGCGCATGTTTCAGATTATAACCGCTGCCCGAAAGGGCTGCAAATAAAACCGGCCGCCCCTGATGGAGCGGCCGGTAGTGAGTGACTTGCAGCGATTACTTGCCGAGTTTGGCAATATCTTCGGGCCACATGGCCAGAGATTGTTCTTTATACTGGGCAATGACGTCGGCTTTCTGGTGGTCATAAGGAGCCAGATTGAGAACGGCATTGTATTTGGCAAAGCGCTCATCACCGACAGTCTGCTTGATGATGCTGACCGGATTGCCTGTGAAGAAGCCTTTTTCGTCGCGTGCGGTAACCAGTTTGGCGGCATCGGCTTCGGCAAAACCGATCATTCTGAACATGTCGGCGGTGGCGGTATTCAGGTCGAGCCTGAATTCGTAATATTCGTCTTTTTTGCCGAAGGCGGCGGCGAAATACTTCTTAACGGCGCTGGCTTCTTTTTTGAGCTGGGTCAGGTTGATCTTGCCGGCGAACCACATCTGCGGCCCGACATTGGCAAAAACCTTGTCAGTTTTCATGGCTTCGGCGAACAGACCTTCGGTATAGGCTTTATACTGAGTTTTGGCCTTGTCGTAGTCGGCTTTGTCAATTTTCTTCTGGGTGTAGGCTACCTTGAATTCATAGAAATTCTTGTAACTTTCGGCGGCATTTTCGTGCATGGTAACGTAGTGAGAATTTTCGAGCATGATGCGGTAGACGACTTTTTTATCTTCAGGAAAAAGCTTCACATAGTTTTCGACGAATTCCATGAAGTTCATTGGCGAGGTCAGCATCGTCTGCACGCATTTTTCGTATGGGGCATTAATGGCGCGGCTGGTAAGAATATCGTAGAAGAAACCGGCCAGAACGCCTTCGGTTGACATCAGCTGCAGGCCATTCTTGATTACGCCGGTTTTTTTGCCGGTATTGCTGGCCCAGACATAGCGGTCGCGGCGGATCGGATCCTGGCGGCTGTAAAGGAATTCAGAGATATTGTATTTGGTGCGGTCTTTTTCGGCCAGTTTGGGGTTTGCAGGCCCATAAACGGCTTCGAATGCTTCTGCCCAACCTTCTACATAGGCAAGACCCACGTCAGTGATGATCGGGGCATCGTGACCATTCGAAGAAGTGCGCTGAATCTTTTGAAAAAGTTTGCCATAGAGGTCGAACATGATGGCATGGCCGTTTTCGTGGGCAACCACCAGGTCGAGAGTATCGTTCTTCAGGGCGTCATCGACCGAGAAAATCTTTTTGCCTTCTGATTCGATATCGAGAACACAGATCATTGAAGTTTCAAGGCCAAGGCGCTTGCCAGTCTTGTTTTCGACCATTTCGGCGCCAAGCGGAATCATGCATGGCCCCGGTGACGGCATGAATGACGGCAACGGCGATTTTGACAAAACAACCATGGGTGTGCCGACCGACTGCGACAGAAAATTCAGAACACTCTTCTTTTGTTCGGCATTCAGGGCGTCAGTTTTGCTGATCGCATCTTTCAGGGCCTGAAAGCGAATCTGGCGTGCGGTTCTTCTCAGTTTGAGAGAATCCTGCATTTCTTTGCTGCCCGTAAGGTATGGAAGGGCGGTTACCACATGGTAGCCTTTCGGGTCAGCCGGGCTAACCTGAATGGCATCAGCTGCAAGAGCGAAAACCAGATAACCGGCGTCATCGATTTTAACCTGCTTCGGAATATTGAGGGTCTTGCCAATAAGCCCACCAACGATGTTACCTTTGCCAACGGTGATTGGCTGCATGATTACCATTGAACCATCAACCGGGCTAGGGTCACCCGAGAGATTGGTAACCGGCGCTCTGCCGAAAGCTGCTCCTGAATAGATGGTTCCGGCGGTGAGAAGCACTGCAAAGGCATTTTTAAGGCGAAATTTCACTGTCTGGCCCTCCTGATGAGATTATCTTAGTATTTTACTGATAAAATTAGAAACCGTCAATGGTACCCCGTCGCCCGAAAAATAGCGTCGCTATTTTTCGGGGAACGGGTTTAGATTTTTTGAACCATGGCGCCCATCGGTAATTACTTCCCAGCTAAGGCAGGAGAAGTTCGGGGTAAAATTTAACGCCCTCGTCGGGCAGGTTTTTCCAGCGCTCAGCGCCGAAAAAGCTGCGCAACACTTCGATGGGGTTGCCGCGAAAAAATCCCTGTTTATCGCGAGTTGCCAGAAATTCTGCGATTTGAGGTTTTTCAAACAAGCCTGAGTATTCGAGCAGAAATGCATCGACACTGTTTAGATCGATGTTCAATCTGGCCATGCGGGTTACCCTGCCGTCTTTTCGGGTAAGATTTTCGATGCCGATCCAGAGTTGGGGGGGGAGCGCGGAAAAGGGGTCGGCGCCGGCAAGAGCCTTGGCGAAAGCTTCTTCTTTGGCTTTTAAATATGCCTTTTCGGCAACCAGAGCTTCGCTATTGCTGCCTTCGCGTGTCTGCAGGGCACGGCGCACGCGGTAAAATTCCTGGTAAAGAGCAGTTACCGAAGGATCGAAAGTAGCATACCTGGTATGTTCAAGCACAATACGCAGTATAGTGCGGCGGTCGCCGGGAAAGAGTTCCAGCCAGGCATTGACGAATGCTGCAAAATCTTTGGGGTTGCGCCTGACCATAACGGTGATCGATTTTTCAAAAGGCGAAACCAGAGCCCGGTTCGAGAGAATATCGAAAAACAGTCCGGCGATAACGCCTTCGCTGGCCATCATCTGCGCGGCATTTTTCATCTGCGCGGCCTTATTCGCTTTTCCGGTCAGCCATAGCCAGCGGTCGCGGCGCACTGAATCCTGACGGTCAATGAGAAACGAGGCAATGCCATAATGTGATTCGCCGAGTCGGGTAATCTTGCGGTTGCGTCCGTAAAAAGCCTCAAAAGCTTCGGCCCAGCCTTCAAGCCAGGCTTTTTCGCGGTCGGTGATCAGATTGGCCGTGTGACCGTGAATGCTTGGGCCACGGCCAACCTTGGTGTTATGCGGCCGGCCATAGGCATCGAACATGATGCCATGCGCCATTTCATGACAGACAACCAGATCGAGCGTGTCATTCTCTACGGATCTGGCAACATTGAAGGGCACTTCCTGAGCCGAGTGCCTTTCTGAATCAGCAATTACGATAAAGAACGAGTCAAAAGCGACACACTCGTTTCTATCGTTGTAAACGGCCAGCGGGTGAGGTACTGCATGCGGGCCGGTCGATTCAAGGCCGGGTATAGGAGTTCTCGGCAACAGAGCCAGCGGTTCCTCGACCCACTGCTGAAGAACGGCCTTGGCATCAGGCTTGGCCGCCTTTTCAGACCTGCCCGGGTCACTTGTGAGTTCGCGATTTATTATCCAGCGGGCTTTCTGACGGGCTTTCAGGGCATCTTCTATGGTTTTGCTGCCCTGCAGATATTTGCCGGCAACCTGTCTGAATTTGACCAGATAATCAGGGTCTTTGCCTTCGGCAAAAGCGCTGCGGGCATAAGAAAGCATCTTGCCGTCACCGCCGAACAACTCGACAATCGGATCCTGTGACTCCCGTTTGTAGGGATCCCAGCCGTTTCCGGTTTTTTCGAAGAGTGGGGCAACAACCAGCACTCCGGTAAGCGTCGATGAATGATCGGGTTCGGCCAGTTCCATGCGCTGCCGCGATGCAAATGCATCAGAGCAGAATAAAATCAGGCCGGCAAGCAACAGAAGACCTGTAACTCTTATTTTACAATCTGTTCGTGTCATTAGCATGCGGCAAAACTTCCTGTTCGATAAATATTCCATCGACAGCATCTATTTCAGGGCGTCAAACAACTGATTTTTCGCGGGTAACGTCTTTCAGGTTGTAGAGGCGTTTAACGTTCAGGCTGTCAATCACTTCGCTTTTTTCTTTTCTGACTACCATGCCTGCCAGCAGTTGGCTGACAGCAGGCGCAAGCATCAGACCATGCCCAGAAAAGCCACTGGCCTGAATAAAGTTGTCAACATCAGCGACTGGCCCGAGAATCGGCTGGGCATCTGCTGTCATTTCATACAGCCCCGCCCATTGCCTGACAATGCGCATTTTATCAAGCTTCGGAAACAACTGGGTGAACCGCCGGCTCATTTCATACATGAAGTGCATTGAACTGCCAACCTGGGTGCCAACGGGTTCATTCGGGTCGCCCATCCCCATGACCACCCCGCCGCTCATTTCCTGGCGCGCGTAGAGACCAACACTGAAACTGATGACCATCGGGTCCCAGAGTCGCTCAACCGGTTCGGTGACCAGAATCTCGTGACGATAAGGGTCAACCGGAATATCGACATTCAGCATTTCGCCGATCCCCCGGGAAAACCCGCCGGCGCAATTGAACAGCAGCGGAGTCTGGTAGGTGTTGCCATTTTCGGTCATCACGAAGAAGATATTGCTCTTTTTCATGATGCCGGTGACGTTGGTCCAGAGGTGTATTTCAGCGCCCAGGCGCTTCGCCGCGTTGGCATAGCCCTGAGTCAGCAGAAATGGGTTAATATGACCGTCTTTCGGGCACCAGGTGGCCTTGCGAATTAGTTCGGTATTGAGAAAGGGAACAATCTTGCGAGCTTCGTCAGGATCGACCACGTCAACTTCCAGGCCTAGACGGCGCTGCATGGCAACATTTTTCTCAAACTGCCGCTCTTCTTCTTCGGTGTGCGCGAGAATCAGGTATCCGCCCTGATAGAATTCAGTGCGGTAGCCAAGCTCTTCTTCAAGACCTTCAAGACGCGTTACTGCGGCCATGGCAAGAGTAGTGTTGGCTTCAGTGCTCCACTGCTGCCTGAAACCGCCACCACAGCGACCACTTGACCCGCTGGCCAGATATTTTCTTTCAAGAACGCAGATCTTTGTCATACCGGCGCGTGCCAGTTCATAAGCAGTCGAAACGCCCAGAATGCCGCCCCCAATGATTACTGCGTCAAATGCTCTGTTCATTTGCCTTCTCCGTTTTCCTGATCGTGGGTGGCGAGTTCGGCATTGATCAGCTCAAACGCAACCGGTCGGTTAGGTGGTCTGAAGGTAGGCGGGTAAATTTCGGCTGCGGGGGTTTTGAGCTCGCGGCTGATAATCTGCGAAACCAGGCGGCGACAGGTGCGACCCTGACACGAACCCATGCCGGCCCTCACCAGTCTTCGGATTTCGTCAATGGTAGTTGCGCCCTGTCTAATGGCGGCAATGATTTCGTCTTCGGTTACATCCATACATCTGCAGATGATTTTCATGTTGGCTCTCCCTGTCAAACTCGTATGGCACGGATATCGTTGATCCGGTCGGCGGGAACTTCAATGGTAACAACGGCGGTTCGGTCGTAGGCCGGCGGGTTGATGACCCTGATGACCTTTGCCCGGCAGAGGAACTTGCCTGAACGGTCGAGGGCGTCAACTTCGCTGTCTTTTGCCGGAATGGGCAGCAGTTCGTAGCTCAGCGACAAAGTTGCCATGCCGGCGACTTTATGCTGCATGTTAACGATGAAGATGGCCAGGCCAGGGCATTTGGGCACGCAGGCGCCGCAACCAGTGCATTTATCGAAATTCAGCTGCGGCCGGTCGGTGATTCCAGACTGCATCTGAATAGCATGCACCGGGCATGCTGAAACGCATGGGTCACAGGGGATATCCTGGAGGCACTCTATGATTGCAACCGGGCCTTTTGCCAGTCTTTCGTGGGGTGGCATTACATTTTTTAACTCTTCAGCGGTAGGGATACCGGTATTTTTTAACATGATCCTGCCTCCTTGAGCACCCGTTCGCGGCCCCAGCGAATGCGGTCACCTGTTGAGCCTGACCTGAGGGTGCGTAATTCTTCGCGGGCTTCTTCAACAATGGCTTCTGCTTTAACAGATTTGCCGTGAATGCTTTCGTAGGCTTTGGCTCCGGCTATTCGCCCGGCCAGCATCGCGGTGGTTGCTTCTTCAATGCCCGAGGCATCACCGGCCACAAAAATATCATGGTTGGTTGTGCGCATGGCTGAATCATGCAGCGGAACCAGACCACCAAGTTCGCCGACATGCACCATGCGGCACTGGGCCTGTTGAAACAGGTCGATCAGCGGGGTCAGGCCAACCGCGAGGCAGATACAGTCGCAGTTAACTTCGAATTCAGTATTGGGAACCGCCTGAAATTTTTCGTCAACCCGGCAGAGCACCGCGCCGCCGACGCCCGTCTCGCCTAGGGCTTTCAGGATAGTATGTGAAGTGTAGATTGGCACGCCCAGTCGGCGGATTTTGCTGGCATGCACCAGATAGCCGCCGATGTTTGGCATGCCTTCGACCAGGCCAACAACTTCGACCCCAGCCTGAATCAACTGATAACTGACGATCAAGCCGATGTTACCGCTGCCAACCATGAGAATTTTCTGGCCTGGCTTGATGCCATGGACATTCATCAGGGTTTGCACGCCGCCAGCACCATAAATGCCAGGCAGGTCATTGTTCTCAAAGGCAAGACTGTTCTCGGTAGCCCCGGTACAGACAATGGCTGCCTGATATGATACCCGCTCATAAGCACTTTGAGAAAGTATTCCGGCTTCCTTGTTGGCGTAAAACCCAACGGCAGCAGTGTTCTCGAGAACAGTCAGCCGGTCAGACGCTGATTTAACTTCTTCGCAAAGTTTGTTGGCAATGGTTATGCCGCGAATGCCTGCATCGCGATTGCTGCTGCCGAAGAACCGATGGGTCTGCTTGATCAGCTGACCGCCAAGCCTGGCACTGTCATCGACGAGAAGGGTCTGGGCACCCAGTTCTGCCGCTACTGTTGCGGCAGAAAGGCCGGCCGGGCCACCGCCGATTATAAAAACTTCTGTTTTTCTGCTCATGGGTGAATGACACCGTGCCCTTTCTGCATGCGGATCTTCATGCCTGGTTTCAACGGAGTGATACAGGTCATGATATTTACCTGGCCGTCAACTTCCATTATGCAGCTTGAACAGCGGCCGATGGCACAGAAGAACCCTCGGGCGCGATTCTTCTGAGGGCTGCGGCGCAGGGTCTTAACCCCGGCAGCATGAAGGGCAGCCGCGATTGGTTCGCCTTCATAGCCCTCATACTCACGATCTTCGAAGAAAAACTTAACCAGTTTGCGTTCCGGAAAACTGAGAACCGGGTGTTCCTGAATGCGAAGGGATGTCATCCCTTTCCTCCTTGTGCGTCTGTCGTATCGGTCTATGTTGCTTTGACAAAAGCGGGGATTGAAGTGTACCCGCTCATTTTACCCCCCGCCGGCAAAATTGTCATCCGTTTGTTGAATTTTGGCCGGCACCGCCGAAAAACTAAATCCGGCGACCGTTTCGGGCGTTATCAGCATAGTTGTGGATGCTTTGACCGCTGAATTGTGATAGAGTAAGAATACAAAAAGCAAGGATATTAAATGAGACTGAATGCATTGACCTGGTTAATCTGTCTGATTCTTGGGCTGTTAATATATGGCGGCGATTTCAGATTGATTGACGATGCCGAAAACCGGGTGCTCGACATGCAGTTTCGCTGGCGTGGTGCTGTGACGCCTGATTCCAGAATCGTCATCGCAGGCATAGACCAGGAAACCCTTGCCTGGGCTGGTCGGCCGATGTTTGCCTGGGGCCCGATCTATGCTGAACTGACCAGGGCGGTCAGCCAGGCTTCGGCTTCGGCCCTGCTGCTCGACCTGGTGTTCTCGCCAGGCTCTGAATCGGTTATTCGTGACCACGTGCGCGAAACGGGTGAACGGCTTGGTCTTGATCTGCCCGGCCGCTTTTTTCGCGAAATTGGCTTCGAAAAGCCATTCAGAACTGCTCTGCTTGAGTTTGTCGCTTCAGGGGCATCGTTGATCGCCGGCTACGCCTGGGAAAAAAACCAACCCGTCTTCTCTGACCCGACCCTTCTGCATATTGCCCGAAAAGAAAACACCGGGTATTTCAATCTGGCAACCTCACACGACGGCGTTATCCGCAACGTTCAGCTTTCCGGAACCGGGCCTGCCGGGGCTGTGCATGCCGTAGCCATGGTTGCCGCCATGCGCAGTGGTTATTATAAACAACCGCTATCCGCCAACCCGATTCAGCAGATAAGCTACCGTGGCCCGCGCGGTACGATAAAAACAGTTCCGGTGCGGCGTCTGCTTGAGTCTGCCCGTGCCGGCGGGTCATTAAATAACGATCTTGCCGGGAAAATCGTTTTGCTGGGCTTTACTGATATCACAGATTTCAAAGCGACCCCCTATGACTATATGCCCGGGGTCGAAATACACGCCAATATCCTTGATAACATTCTCAATGACCGCTTTCTGCAACCCATGTCACGGCAGCACGAGATCATGGTGATTGTGGCGCTTCTTATCGGTCTGCTGCTGATTGCCCGCTGGCAACGTAATGCATCGCTTGTCTGCGCGGCGTTGCTCTTTGTTGGCTGGCCGATTATGGCGGTCTTATGGTTCGACCCCCTGGTAATACCGGTGGTGCGCCCGTTGCTGCTTCTCGCCGTCTTCATAACCGCTGAGCGATTTCTCGCCTACCGCGCCATTTATCTCGACCGGCGGCGTGTGCGGGCCATTTTCAGCCGTTATGTCAGTGACTCGGTCGTCAAAGAAATACTCGCCTCAAATGATCGTGATTTTCTGCAGGGCAAGCGCCGAAGATTGTGTATTCTTATCGCTGATATCAGAGGCTTTACCTCATTCAGCGAACAGCGCGATGCCCCCGAAATTGTGCAGTTTCTCAATGCCTACTTTGCCCGTCTGACTGACATTATTATGGCGAACCGCGGCGTAGTAGATAAGTTTCTGGGTGATGGCCTGCTGGCATTTTTCAACGCGCCGGTCGAACATGCCGACTATGCAGATGACGCAGTCAAGGCGGCCCGAGAGATTATTGCTTTCACCGCTTCCCCTGAATTCAAAGCAACCTGCTATGGAGTAGACTTAAAAGTTGGCCTGGCACTGCACGCCGGCAATGTGGTGTTTGGCAATATCGGCTCAGAGCGAAAGGCTGAATTTACGGTTATCGGCGACACGGTTAACGCCTGCTCGCGCATGGAAAGCCTCAACAAAGAATATCAAACTTCTCTGCTCGTCAGCGGAGAAGTGGTAAAATCAACAAAGGCAGAAATTCCCTGGAAATTTCTGGCAAAGACGAGTTTACGTGGTAAAGCCAACGAAGTTGAGCTTTATACCATCAGCAATCTGGAGGCATAAAATGTCGAGAATCACATCCCTGGTGCTGTTGTTTTGCTTTATTCTGCCGGTCAGCATGCTGGCCGCGGCTGAAGTGGCCATGGTCACTGACAAGACCGGTTCTGTTCAGGCAAGCCTGGCAGGCGACAAATGGGAAGTCGAGCTTGCAGAAATTCTGCCCGACGGTGTCGAAATTAAAGTGGCTCCCGATGGCTCGCTCGTGCTGATTCATCTGCCCACCAACCAGGAATATCGCTTCAGCGCCGATGCGACTGCTACCATTTCACTGGCCGCAGTGGTTGGCGGCAATTTTACCTCCAGCGCTGTTGAGCTCGTTTCAAGCGATCTTGCACTCGGGCAGAACATGGCCAACCAGACCGGAGCGGTGAACCCCGAAAGAATCGTGGGAGCTTCAGCAGCTCCTCCGCCACCTGCTTCTGCCAGACAACAAGAATTACGGCCTTCGATTTCTGACGAAGGTTTAAATAAATCAGCTGAAATCGACGAAAAAATCGACAAAGAAATTGGCATGACTCCTGAGATAGCTGTGCCGCAAGCGCCTGACGAACCAATAGCCGATGCTTTTGAAACCGACAAGCCTTCTGAATCAGAATCTATGCCCGACAATGGTGCGATGACTGCCGGTGCTGCGCCCTCTTCATCTGAGGCCGGAAGTTTAAAATCTGAGGAGTCTGACAATGCGAAAGCGGCCCCTGCTCCTGCTGTTGCGCCGCTCTGCTTTGCCATGCCGACCGAAGTATTCACGGGCATCTGTGACGCAGAAAGTAGTTTTGATGTTTCGGGTGCCGGGGTGAGCAGTTTCAGTCTCGGTTCACCTGTTGATGGCTGGTGCGAGTTCTCGGTTGACTATACCGGTGCCGCAACCTCGACATTTAATCTGGGTGGTAATCTTGCTTCTATGACGGTTGCCGTGGTCGTAACCGCCGAAGATTCAATCGTGGCAGCCTGGAAACTCGAAAAGAGTGGTTACCTGTATCAGGCGGCTGCCATGTGGCTGAACATGCAGAAAAACGGTTTGCCCGCTGCGAGGGTGTCTTTGCACCTGAAGCGCATCAAGGCTGCCATGCTCGCCCCGAAGAACTGATTACTGGTTATTCATGCAGCCCTGCTGATTTCAGCAGGGCTGCTTTTTCTTCTACGCTGAGTTCTCTGAGTTCGCCTGCCTTGAGGTTGCCGATGCTCAGCGGCCCGAACCGGGTGCGGTGCAGGCTGAGAACTTTATGCCCAAGGCATGAGAACATCCGTCGAACCTGACGTTTTCGCCCTTCTCGTATCGTAACCGAATAAGTGCCTGGTTCGGCGAGCTTTTTCAGCTGGCAGGGCAGAGTCAAGCCGTCGTCAAGCTGCAACCCGCTGGTAAACATTGCAAATTCGGCTGTAGACAGTTCTGCGCCCGTAATTTTGACGAGATACTCTTTTTCGACTTTGTAAGAAGGGTGCAGCAGACGGTTAGTCAGTTCACCGTGGTCGGTGATGATCAGCAAACCGGTCGAGTCGTAATCGAGGCGGCCAACCGGGTAGAGTCGCTGACCGACTGGCAGGTAATCGGCTATGGTGCGCCGGCCACGCTCGTCTTTGAGAGTCGTAATGACCAGCATCGGCTTATTAAATGCATAAACCCGGCAGACCTTGTCGCGTGGCGGTGTGATCAGCTTGCCATTGATGCGTATTTCAGGGGGATTGTCTGCATCGACAAGGGTCCCTTGCCCTTCGACCGGTATGCCGTCGGTACTGATGGCTTTTTCATCGATCAGTCGCTCAATGGCTCTTCTTGACGCCGCTCCCCAGTTCGCCAGCAGCTTCTGGATTCTTACCAGTTGCATTTGACCGAAAATTCCATAAGCCGGCCGGATGGAGAATCCCGGTAGCTGCCGCGTTCAAAGAATGGGTCTCTGATGCCCGGCGCTCTTTGCAACATCGGAAAAAGCTGGGTAAAAATCAGGCCGCTTTTTAAGGTCTGCCCAAGAACCGAAACCCGGCTCGAAAAATCAGTTTCGACAGCGGTGACCGCCGGCGATTCATTGTTCAGTTCGCCGGTTTTCCAGGGTAGCAGGCCGGGTGTCACCAGCTGCTGAAGCATGGCAAAGCGTTCGGAAGCCGCATTTTTGCTGATGCTGGCCCGCATAATGATTGCGGCTTTTTCGTCTGGCCGGCAACTGATCGAAATATAGGTCGGATACCATTCTTGCATTACCACAAGATTAAGGATGGTTTCGATCTTGTCGAATGGCGCTGAAAAGGTGAATTCGTGAAAACCTTCGAGGTCTCGAATCAGCACTGAACCGAACTGCGGTTCAAGGATGGCAACCACCGGGTTGTCAGTACGGGCAGGGTCTGCAACCACCTGATTGTCATTCTGGGCAAAGCCGACCACATTCAGCAGCAGCATGGCAACCAGCAACCAACCTGTTAATGAGCGCCTGGTGATGATCATGAAGTTATTCCTCTCCTGGCTTATGGATTTTTCTGCCAGACGGGCTTCTCAGCCTGCGGCAGGCAGTTCGACGGTCACCAGGGTGCTGGTGTCCGGGGTACTTCTGATGGTTATTTCGCCGTTCAGCTGTCTGACTAATTTTTGGGCAACGGCCAGACCAAGGCCCAGCGAAGTTTTGCCGTTGGCGACGAATGGTTTGAAAAGATCGCCCTGGCGCTCGACGGGTATGCCTGAGCCACTGTCGAAGATTATGAATTCAACCCGGTCGGTGGTTTTGGGCTTGATGCGTGTCACAACTTTTATTTCGCCGCCTTTTGAACCCAGACCGATCAGGGCATTGATAAAAATATTTGAAGCAATGGTTGCAAATGCCTCAGCATCGATTTTTACATCGGGCAGATTCTCGGGCAGATTTTTAGAAACCTTGAGGTTTTTGCCGATTTCTTTAACACCCGAGAGCAGTCGGGCAGTGATGACATGATTTTTCAGGCCGGCAAAAATTTCTTGTTCGACGAGCTGATTCAGGTGCAGCACCCCGAGTTTTGGCGTGTAGTCAGAAAAATGGCTTATGAGGTTTTTGACGTTGTGTTCCATTTTCTGGCCCTGGGCCATAATGATTGGCAGAGCTTTGTCGGCCTGGTCGGTTTTGGCGGCCTGCGCCCTGATTGCTTCGAGTGGGGCCGCAATATTGCTCTTGAGAATTTCATTGCTGATGGTAGTCATGCCGGTTGTGCCGTGGGTTGCGCCCGAAACTCGTGCAAGCAGGCTGTTAAATTCATGCAGTTCGCGTGACAGATCACCGAGATTGCCCCCGGCAGAGCCAATCGGCAGGTTGAGCTCAACGGGCTTGCCGGCCACGGGTTTGGCTGGTGCAGAAGCTTCGGCCATTTTGGGCTTGGGAGTGCCACCATCTTCTTCGGATTGGCCGCCGGCATCGATGGTGGTGCCGAAGACTTCTTCGACAGAAGTGCTGCCGCAGATCAGCTTGTAAATAGCCGATTCGCGAAGTGACAGCATGCCGTCAATCAGTGCCTGGCGCCGCATGTCTTCGGTGGTTGCTCTGCTTTCGATCAGTTCGCGGAATTTCTGGGTCATGGAAAGAACTTCATAAATGCCCTGTCGCCCCTTGAGGCCGGTGTTGTCGCAGTCTGGGCAACCGCTGCCACGTTTGAACATAACGTTGTCCATGGTGTAACGGTCGTCGAGGTGCAATTTATGCAACAGGCGCTCAGTGATACCAAGAGATTGCAGCAGATCTTTGTCGGGTTTGAATTCAACCCCGCAAGTTTTGCAAACTTTTTTAACCAGGCGTTGTGCCTGAACGATTCGCAGCGAAGAAGCCAGACTGAAGGGTTCGATTCCCATGTTGAGCAGGCGGGCAACCGTTGCCGGAGCATCGTTGGTGTGAAGGGTTGAAATTACCAGATGGCCGGTAAGCGCTGCTTTGATGGCGATATTGGCGGTTTCGAAGTCGCGAATTTCTCCGAGCATGATTACATCTGGGTCCTGGCGCAGAAATGAGCGCAGTGCCGCGTTAAAATCAAGGCCGATATCAGCATGACATTGCACCTGGTTGATGCCCATAAGGTTATACTCAACCGGGTCTTCGGCCGTCATGATATTTATCGATGGGTTGTTGAGCAAAAACAGCGATGAATAAAGGGTTGTGGTTTTGCCTGAGCCGGTTGGGCCAGTTACCAGCACGATGCCGTTCGCGCTTTCGACCCCTTCCATGTATTTTTCAAGCACGAAAGGCTCAAAGCCCAGATCTTTAAGGTCAACTTTAAGGTTGCCCTGGTCGCAGATACGCATGACGACTTTTTCGCCCCAGACGCACGGAATGCAGGAAACACGCAGGTCAATCTTGCGATTCTGCATGTTGAGCTTGATGCGACCATCTTGCGGGCGACGGGTTTCGGCGATGTCAAGACTGGCCATTACCTTGATGCGGCTGATAACACCCGCATGGGCAGCTTTGGCGGGGGTCATGAACACCTTCATCGTGCCATCCTGTCTGAATCTGATGCGCAGCTCATTTTCGTAGATCTCGATGTGAATGTCAGAGACGTTGGTCACGACTGCCTGAGTGAGAATCAGATTAACCAGTTTGATGATCGGGGCATCGTTTTCATCCATGCCGCCAAGTTCGGCCTGATCGTCGCCGCCACTGCCCTGAACGCCGCCGATACCGTCGGCAAGGGCATCGATGTTTTCGCCATATAGATTGCCAAGAGCGGCAATAATCGAAAGTTCAGAGCTGACGACTGGTGAAACGCGCATGCCCGTCATCATTTCGATATGGTCGATGGTAATGATGTCGGTCGGGTCGGTCATTGCGAGAACGAGTTTGTTGTTCTCACGTTTGACCGGGCAGAGAATCTGTTCGTGGCAGAGCTTTTTCGGCAGCAGCGTCGCCAGAACCGGGTCAACCAGGCTTTCGTCGAGATCGATAAATGGAATATTGTACTGTTTGGAAAGCGCAATGGATAACTGCTTGTTAGATAGGATGCCGTGCTTGACCAGATAGGCACCCATGCGCAGTTTTTCTTCCTTGGCACCTTTAAGGGCTTTGTCGAGTTGTTCGGCTGTGCAGTATTTTGATTCGACCAGAATATCGCCAAGACGCTTCTTCTGGCCTTTGCCACCTTTATTGCCGGTTTTTTCGCCGGCCAGTTGCGCAATTTTGGTGTCGAGGGAGTCGCCGAGCACTTTGGCAGGTTTAAGCGACAGGGTGGCGTGGGCGCCCACCAGTAGCGCGGTATCTGCCGGGGCAACCGTTCCGACCACCAGTTCTGGCCCGTTGATTTTGATTGGAATGATGCGCTTCTCTTTGATCAGCTTGATATCAAGCAGTTTGAAAGCATCCTGGGAAATCTGAATTTCATCGAGTTTGATAAAGGGAATGTTGAGAATACTGGCTTCGCTGTTGGCCAAAACGTCAGGGGTGATTTTGTCACTGGCGGCTATGGCGGCAACGAAAGCAACCGGGTCAATATATTTCTGGCGGGTTTCTTCCCAGAATTGGGAGGTGACGATGTTTTCGTTGATCAGCAGGCGGCCAAGTTTCTCGAGAGACTCGCTGTCAGTCGGAAAAGCCGGAAAAGAGAGTTTAAAGGCTGCCTGGTCCATACGGTTTGTGGTTATTTCTGCTCTTTGAGAATTCTATCGGCTATTCTAGCAAAAGATGGTCTCAAATTCAATGATAAAGCCTTCTCAAAAAAAGTGCGGGCCTTCTTTTTAGCTCTGGATCGCAGCAGCAGACCCATCTGGAAGTGGGCGTCAGCATAATCAGAATTGAGTTCGATAGCTTTTTCGAGGCACTCGCGGGCGCGGCTGATTTTGTTCTGCTGTATCAGGGTCAGTGCTACCCAGTAAAAGGCGTCGGGGTAAGTATCATTGATTTTGACGGCTTCTTCAAAATGGCGAAGCGCGTCGTTCCAGAGGCATTCCTCGAAATATTTAATACCGAGATTGATGCGGCTTGATGCGAGATCGAGTTCGATAATGGCAATTTTTTTGAGTTCGGCGAGTGCTTCGGTGAAGAACCCTTGTTTTTTAAGGCTTTCATGATTCAAAAATTCGGGGGAACCTGATTTGCCGCTTTTGACAACCATTTCACGGAAACATTCGAGTGCCATTTCGGGGTCATCAGAAACTTCGTGGATGGTAGCCAGATAGAACCAGGCGGCCAGCAGCCCGGGGTTCTTCTTGATGAGCCCGCGCAGCGTGCTGCGTGCTTCTGAGTAATACCCTCTGAAAAACAGCGTTTTGCCAAGCGCCAGGCCGATATCGAGATAGTTCGGGTGTGCCTGAAACTCGGCACGCAGTTTCTCGACTTCTTCGTCAAGGGCCTGCATGCGCCGCTGCAGATTCAGCAGGTTCTTGCTGAGAATAACCCAGTTGGGCCGTATTTTAAGAGCTTTGCGGAACAGTCGTTCGGCGTCGTCGAGGTTATTAGTCTGCATGCGCAGGGCGCCGAGGTTGTTCAGAATTCGTGGTTCTTCGGGTGAAAGACGCATGGCGGCACGAAACATTTCTTCGGCTTCGGGATACATGCTGCGGGCCAGATAGACGTTGCCAAGATTGTTCATTATTTCACTGTCGTCAGGGCATGCATGCATGGCTTTTATCATGGTTTTTTCGGCATCTTCGAGCATGCCGAGGCGCCGCAGCGTATTGCCAAGCAGCAGCAACAAAGGCCTTGAGTCGGGAATTATCATTTCGGCCTGCCGCAGCTTTTTTAAAGCTTCGTTGAAATTGCCACGCTTGAGAAGAGCCTGTACTTCAGGGCCAAGATAAGATGAGTTTTCGACGGTCAGCTCATCTGAAAGCGACCTGATTTCTTCGTCAAAATTTTCTTCGATAAAATTGCTGAGCTGACCGGCAACTTCAAGATTTTTTTTGTGGGCAGCTTCAATGATAAAATCAATGTTGGGGTAGTCTGGGGCCAGAATTTTAACCTGGTGGAATTCACTCAGGGCTGATGAATAAAAACCGGCTCTGAAATAATTAATTCCTCTGTCAAAAAGCTCTTCAGCCTCTTTCGAGTTTATTATCATTTTACAGGTATTGCCTTGGAGTTGGGTTAGTGATACAATAGCTATACCCCATCGTGCATTAGCTTGTCAATGGGAAAAACGTACCCTCAGGAGGGTTCTCATGGATTCCACGCCCGGAATCAAGATGAAGTTCTGTGAATCTCTAGACCGCTTTGTCGCAATAAGATCGTTCACGCCAGAGCAGAAGCAGCAGCTTTTTAAAAACATCAAGATAACCGACAAGAAGTCTTACAAGCGGTTGATAATCAACGCTTCGGTTGTTAACTATCTCGATGAGATCGCCCCTCTGGTTTTTGGCAACAATGAATATCCGCTGCTCGGTGAAATCATTGAACAGGAACTCTATAACCTCTGTGTCAAGGTCAACCCGACGCTTGATATAAAAGAAGTTACCATTCAGGTTGATGAACAGGCCGCCAAAGGCGGTGCAATCACCATGCTGGGCTCTGAAAACGAAGAAGCAAAAACTTCGCAACAGCGTTACATGGAAATTGAAAATCACCTGCGCAAGCGTATCATCGGCCAGGATGAAGCGGTTACCGCCGTTGCCCAGGCCATCAGAAAAGCTCGCGTTGGCCTTAAAAACCCGAAACGCCCGGTTGGCAGTTTTATTTTTGTTGGCCAGACCGGGGTCGGCAAAACCGAACTGGCTAAGGCCCTTTGCGAATTCATGACCGGCAGCGAAAACGACCTGGTGCGTATCGACTGCTCTGAATTTGCCATGAGCCACGAGTATGCCAAACTGATCGGGGCGCCCCCCGGTTACATCGGCCACAACGAAGGTGGTTATCTCACTGAATCGGTTAAAAACAAGCCAAACGGCGTTGTTGTTTTTGACGAAATCGAAAAAGCGCACGAAAAAGTGCATAACCTTTTGCTGCAGCTCCTCGATGAAGGTATTCTCACCGACAGCAAAGGCGAAACCGTCAGCTTCAGAGAATCAGTCATCATTCTGACCACCAACGTCGGGGTTGCCGACATCACCACCGAAGAAAGCAAGCCTGGCTTCAGAGTTGAAGACAACACTGCCAAAGTCACGCAAAAGCTCGACGATCTCTCACATGACAAAAAAGTCAAAATCACCCGTAAGAGCCTCGAAAAGAAGTTCCCACCTGAATTTCTTAATCGTATCGATGACGTCATAGTCTTCAGGGCGCTCGACAAGGGCGATAATCTCGAAATCCTCAAGATTCTCCTCCAGGAAGTCTCAGACCGCGTTTCAGGCCTCAGCATGCGTCTGAACTTCACTGATGAACTGAAGAGCTTTCTCGTCGACAAAGGGACCGATCTGAAATACGGCGCCCGCCCTCTGCGCCGCACCATTCAGCGCTATATCGAGAACCCTCTTGCCGAGCAGATCCTCAGAAGCGCCTTCAACAAGGGCGATGATATCGCAGCCGAAACTGGCATTGACGACGACAAAGAACCCTGCGCGGTTTTCAAGATCGTCGGCAAGGTTGAGATCAAAGAACCCGAACCTTCAAAGGCCCCGCTGCCGACTCTGCCGAAGTTCATTGATTCTCCGACCAAGCTCGAAGAAGAAGAATAAGCAATAAAAAAAATCCCCCCGAAGCCTCGGGGGGATTTTTTTATTGCTTTCAGCGCCTAGAACGACGACTGGTATTTTGGGTCACCGCGCACGGGTCTTT
>DAOPYA010000003.1:13984-17461 GCA_035352635.1 Candidatus Rifleibacterium sp. | reverse complement strand
GTGGTGCCATACATCATGCGATACAGGTCGCGGGCTGTTCCGGGTTTGATCGGCTGCGCCAGCTGAAAAGGCTTGCGCCTGAAGATTACCTTGTTTTTGCGCACTACATAATCGACCAGGTAGGGTTTCATGGTTTTGCCACGGTTCAGCACCGTTGAAACAATGCTGGCAACGTGCAGCGGGCTGACGAGAAAGTCACGGTTGAGCCCGGCTGCGGCCTGGCCAAGCTTGACCTGGTCGTTAGGCAGTGCAGCCAGAGACTTGCCAACCGGCAGGTCAAAGAAAAAGGTCTTGTTGAAGCCAAACGCCGAAGTATACTGTTCGAGAACATCACGGCCAATTTTGCGGGCAATTCGCCCGAAAACGCCATTGTGTGAGTTGGCAAAGGCTTTCCAGACGGTCATGTAGCTCTTGCCCCAAGCCAGAAAACTGCTTTCGGTAGTAATTTTGCCAGTGTCGAGGGCAGCGGCCCCAGTAATGATCTTAAAAATCGAGGCAACCGGAAAAGTCGGCTTCATTGCCCAGTTGTCTGTTTTATATTCTTCGCTGTCAATAGAAGTGACGATACCGCGGTGACTGCTGGTCATGGCAAGAATTTCGCCCGTCGCCGGGTCTTGAATTATTCCGGCACCAATGCGGTTTGAATACCGGCCGAAAATGTCTTCGAGCATCTTCTGCAGTGCCGGCCTGATCGTAAGAACAACATAGGTTTCGGCATCGTAACGCACGATATAACGATCAAGCAGTGTGGCGTATTCCCAGGGATTCTTGTTGATTGAATTGATATAAGTCAGAGCCGAAGCGCCGGTGGGGTTGGCAGGCGTTGCAACCGGAACGGCTTTGCCGCCCAGGGTGGGCAGGGCTTCAAATTTGGCCGGCTCTTTTCCTTCGGCCGCATTAACCGCCGTTTGATTAAAAGCAACTTCAAAGGCCGGGTTAGCGTCGGCACGAGCGCTGGCGGCTTCAGTGGTAACCATATCGACCGAAGTCACCGGCAACTGGCCGTCGGCGGGCAGGCAGTTGAAGGTTGCAGATTCGCTGGCCGGTGCTGTGTCTGCTGCAAGATCAGGTGTTTCGCCGGGGTTTTCATCTGGAGTCACCGGGCTGACCGCTTCGCTGCGGTAGCGAATGGCAACTACGGGCTTGAGGTCGCCGCTCCTGGCAACTGTTGTCTTTTCAACTTTCCCTGAGACGTAGACCGGTTTGTTATCCTGTTCGCTGACAAAGAGAACCAGTGCATCAACTACTTTCGAATCAAGAGCGACACCCATGAAAACAATATATAGAAAGATGCAGAGAATGTTCAGGGGTTTGAAGTAGCTTGAGACCATGATTTTATGCTGCTTTCCTAGTTTGTCCTGATCGAATCCAGCAGACCGGCGCGCGGCATTTTCAGGCTGGCGCCAAGTTTGAGGTTGCGTTCATCGTTGATGCGATTAAGTCTGACGATTGACTGAACCATCTGGTGATTGCCATAAAGCCGCCGGGCAATTTTGTCGAGGGTGTCACCAGACTGAATGGTGTATTCAACAAAACGGCCGCCTTCGGCTTGTCTGACACTGTTTTTGTCGAGGTTTTCAGTTGAATGCTGTTCTGCGCCGGTGTCGATTTTTGCTATTGGGCGTGTCTTTTCGTGAAAATCTCGGGAAGCAGGCGCAAAGGCGCCTTCAGGTGCAACTTTTATTGGAGTCTTGAGGCGGCTTTCACTGATAAGGCTGTCGATACGGCCAACCAGAACTGGCGAGGCCGGCCGTTCAATGCCCGGAATTACGCTTGTATGAGGCCCGATGTCACCATGAATTGTAAATGCGAAAGCAATCTGCAGCACGAACAAGCCGCCTAAAAAGAACAGGAAAAGACCGAACTGGGTCTTGGATTTGCCTTGAGTTTTCTGATATTTCATGCCCGACCTCCTGTGGTTCTTCCAGAATTATCGGCATGTTTTCAGACAATTATTAGGAGCTTGGTGATTCAGGTGATGCAAAAACTTCAGTTTCACCTTTTTCGAGTTCAGCGAATTTTAGATTCTCGATGGTTAAAACGGTCAAACCGGCAGCCAGAATATAAAAGTAGCCAACTGAATGCGAAACCAGGCCAAAAGTCGCGGCGTGTTCAGGAGAATGCTGAAGCATGCCATTCAATACCAGAACGCAGCAGAATTCGTAGACCCCGATCATGCCAGGGCTTGCCGGAACCATCGAGCCGATAGAAAGAACCGAGATTAACAGCACGGTTTCAGCCGCACCGGCATTGAAACTGAACATTTCAAGGCACAGCCACAGGGTTAGCATCGATAACCCCCAGCTCAAAAACGACAGCAGCACCGCCTTGAAGAAAATTGCCGGCCGGCTGATAAGCCCCAGGCCGTCTATGAACGAATCACGCGCCCGGCGCAGCAGGTCGGCTGCCCGTTCCGGAAGTATGCCAAATATGCTGTTGCTTATTCTCTCAAAAGTACTGCGCCTGAATACCATAAAGCCAATTGCCAGCAAAACCAGACAATAAAACAGCACCGCCGAAAAACTGGCCTTGCGAATCAGCGGTGTGGCAGTAAAATGCATCAGCGAAAATATGATCATGCTGACAATGACAACGCCGTCAAGAAAACGTTCTACCACCACCGATCCGAAGGCTTCACCCGCCGGGGCGATGTTTTTCTTTTTGAGGTAAAAAGCCCTGAGAAACTCTCCGGCCCTGGCCGGTAAAAGGTTGTTGAAGAGATAACCGAGAACCAGCCCGAAATAAGAATGCTTGAGGCTCAGAGACCGGTGGGCCAGAATAAGTTGCCAACGCCGGGCCCTGGCGAGATGCTCACAGGTAAGCGACAGACACATCAGAATGATGAACTGATACCTCAGCCCGGCCATAATTGTTGGAATCTGCTTCAGATCAACTTTTTGCAGTGCCAGCCACAAGAAGAAAAAACTTGCAGCTATTCCCCACAATTTCTTGGATTTTAACATAGCAGGCATGGTACCATGTGGCCGGAACATTCACAAGATTGTTTGTTGCCCGTCAGTTCAAGAATTAATGATTGTTCCGAGGTGCTATAAATGGCGTTGGTTCTGCAAGTTGGCGTTTGTCTCGTATTTCTGGTGCTGGCAGCTTTCTGGGCCGGCAAAAAGCTTGGTCAGCGTCGCTTCTTTAAGATGGAAGAAGAACTCAAGGCCCTCGAACTTTCATTCAAGCATCTGGCTGAAGATATCGAAATGGTCGCCAGCCACAATATCAAGGCCCTTGACGGGCAGTGTAAAGATTTAAAAGAATTGCTCACGATTGCCGATAAAAAGTGCCTCTATGCCAACGACCTTCTCAAAGAAGTCGATGAAGGCGTTGAAGCCTTGCGAAAACGCAATCTGAACCCCGCAAATGCCCTGACCAGTATCGATCAGGGTCTTGACAAGCGCTTTCGCAAAGAAGTCCAGGATACCCTCGAAGAAATGCTGAAAAAAATTGTCTCAATGAACAACCGAATCA
>DAOPYA010000003.1:0-13884 GCA_035352635.1 Candidatus Rifleibacterium sp. | reverse complement strand
AACTATGTAGTTCGCGAAGTTCTCAGGCAGTATTCAGAAGGCATTACCCTGCCACAGATAGCCCGAGAACTCAGTATGGGCAAAGGTGAAATCGAACTTATCCTCAAAATTCACGGCGAGGGCATAAAAATGAGGAACGTAATCTGATATGGCAGCTAAGAAAAAATCAGTTGTAAGTCAGCCTCAACAGAACTCTCAGCAATCTCAGCAATCTCAGTCACGGGCCGCCCAGTCTGAATTGCCGCCGGTCAGACGCCAGGCCGAAGGGTCATTTCTCAAAAACCTGCCGGCCAACGTTAAAAATCTGCTGATTTTAATCGGGTTGACCGTTCTCGCTGTGTGCTGCTATTTTCTGGCAGATGTTATCGCACCCTTTCTTGTTTCGCTCGCCATCGCCTATATTTTGAACCCGCTGGTCAGAAAAATTGCTGAGCGCAATGTGCCAAGGCCATGGGCGGTTCTGGCTGTTTTTGTCGCCGGATTCGCCGTATTTGTAGTTTTTATCGTGCCATTTGCTCTGACCATGGTTTCTGAAGCAGGCGAACTGGTCGTGAAGCTTGGGAATCTCGATGTTAAAAAGCTCGCAGAAAATTACCGTACTCTCGGCCTTGATTTTTACGAGCAGTTTTCGCATTCCCCCTTTCTGAAGTCGTATCTTGATGACTTCATACAGAGTGATCGCCTGCGTGAACTGGCGGCTCAGGGGGTAGTCATGGTCAAGAATGGTGTGGTTACTGCTTTTAATAAGCTGTTTGGCTTTCTTGGCGGAGCCTTCTCAGGAATGTTTAACATGTTTCTCATTCCGATTCTGGTTTTTTATATTCTGCTCGATATGGATGAAATCTTCGGCGGCTTCACAATGCTGATTCCGCACGATTACCGGCCCCGCACTCTCAGTATCTCTAAAAAGCTCGATGAACAGCTCAGTTCGCTGATGCGGGGTCAGGTTGTTGCCAATTCTATTTTTGCAACTTTGATGACTCTCGGGCTATGGTTTTCGGGGTTGAATTTTTTCGTTTTTCTTGGCCTGTTTGCCGGGGTTGCGAACTTCATCCCATATCTTGGCGGCCTGTTCACCGTGATTTTCGCGCTATTGCTCGCCATCGCCCAGTTCGGTTTTTCGACCGGCCTGGTTCTGGCAATGATTAAAGTTGGCATCGTGGTGGCCATTGTTCAGGGTATTGATGGCTGGTATCTGCAGCCATACGTGGTTGGCGAAAATGCCGGTCTGCACCCCCTGACCGTTATGCTGGCCCTGACGATCGCCGCCAGTCTTGCCGGAATTCCGGGCATGCTGCTCGCGGTGCCGGTAGCGGTGATCGCTAAAGTTATCGGCCGTGAACTTTATCACGATCTTTATGACCAGGTATGAATATGACTGACAATCAGCCGGCAATCAAAGTTGACAACCTAGTTAAATTTTTTGGTCGCAAACAAATTCTCAAAGGCCTTGGTTTCAATGTGCCGCTAAATACCATCGCCGGGTTTCTTGGGCCGAACGGGGCCGGCAAAACCACGACCCTGCGGGTGCTGCTTGGCCTGATTCCGAACGCCCAGGGCCAGGTTTCCCTGCTCGGGCACCAGATTCCTGCCTGTCGCACCGCCGCCCTTGAAGAAATCGGTGCCGTTGTTGAAAACCCCGCATTTATCGAGTCTTTGAATGCCTATGAAAATTTATACTGGTTCGGTTCTCTGTATAAGCCTTTGACCCGCGAACGTATTCTCGAAGTAATTGAGATGGTCGGCCTGAAAGACGCGACCTGGCAGCGGTTCGGAACTTTTTCTACCGGTATGAAACAGCGCCTTGGTGTGGCCTTCGGTATTCTGCATCGGCCTCGCCTCTTGATTCTCGATGAACCGACCAGCGGAATGGACCCGGCCGGCCGCGTTCACATGCGCGAAATTCTTACCCGCATTCATCAGCAGGACAGCACTTCGATCTTTCTTTCGAGTCACCTGCTCGATGAAATTCAGCGGCTCTGCAATTACGTGGTTATTATCAATGATGGCAAAACCGTTAAAGAAGGCTATGTCTCAGAACTCCTTTCTGACCACCATGAAAAATGGGAAATCAGAGTCAGCGACGAAGATGCCGTGAAGGCGCGTGAGGTTATCACTGCCCTTCCCGGTTCGCCTGCCTCGATAGCGCAGGGGCCGCGCGGCCTGATACTGACAATGGCAGTTGGTCAGTCGGCATTCGTCAATGCAGAACTGGTTAAGGCCGGCGTCAGAGTAAATGCGATAATTCCGCTTGAAGCCTCTCTTGAAGAGACCTTCATCAAGTTGACCGGCAATGGCGACAGTTCAGGAGGCGGCACATGAGAAGAATGCTGTTTTTGATCCTTTTTGAACTCAAAAAAATTCTCAATCGCAAGAAAGCTCTGCTGTTTCTGCTCGCTTTGAATGTTGTGCCGCTGGTCGCCAGCCTTGGGCTTCTGGTTGCTTATGTGAAGTTCAAAGGTTTTGGTTTTGGCGAAATTCAGTTTTCGGTTCTCTATGAGGTGGTGCAGGGGTTGTTTACCGCGCATTTTAAGCTGTTTGCCTTTATCGCACCGTTCTTTCTGGCGCTGGTAGTGGGCGACAGTTTTTCGACCGAACTGGGCCGCGGCTATATGAAAACGCTGCTTCTGACGCCGGTGCGCCGCTGGCAGGTTATCAGCGCCAAAACCATGGCAATCATGCTGTTTCTGCTTCTGGCAGTCAGTCTCGGCGGCTTTTTCCTGCAATGCGATCTGCTGGTGGCACGCTCGCTGACACAGCCAACCGGTTTGCTGAGCAACGACCTGCTGCCAGGGGGCTTGTCAACCCAGATAGACAAGCCGTTGAACCTGGTCAGCACCTCATCGGCCGCGCAGCTGCTGACCATGACATTTCTCGCTAATCTGATGCTGATAGGCTTTTTCATTGTATTCGCGCTGTTTTTCGAATCAGCTATTTTAATGACTTTTACCAGTCTGAGCGTGCTTATGGGTGTTCATACCTTTTTTCTTATCGCCACTAATTTTCTCAATAAAATCGATGTCTGGTATGATCAGGCCGCGAAATGGTGCTTTACCCGGCATCTAGATGAACTTTTTTCAATAAATACAATTAACAGCATTCTTGACGGGCGTGCCAGTCTGATGACTGACCACGTGTTTGCAGCCTGGACAGCGGCTTTTGCCTGGGCTGTGCTTTTTTATGCAATTGCTGTATTATTATTTTCAAGGCGACAAATATTGCATTAACTTTGAGGGGCCTTGTGCCGATGTTTATTCAGAAATGAAATAAGCGGAGGCAAAATAAAGATGACTGTTACGAGAAATGGGATTTGTCTGATTCTGGTTGCTTTTGTGTTTTCGTTCCTGGCCAGTGCTCTGTCAGCGGCCACCAAAACCGAAATATACGAACTCAGCCAGAAGATCAAACAAAAACAGGCGAAGATAACCACTTTGTATGCCGAGTTGCGCAAACTGAACGAAGAGGGTGGCCCTGAAGCCCAAGAAAAGGCCCAGATCATCATGGAAGAGATCAAGGCGCTTAGAGAAGAAGTCACAATACTTAAAAAGAATCTCAACCAGATCAAAAGCACCGCAGGTTCAGGGCATCCAGCCCTTGAGGCAAGTGAAAGGTAATTAAAAGGCACTGTAGAAGACCAGCGACTTTTAAGTTATAAACTCCTCCTGAGAGCCGCCACCCGATTGACCACCGGGTGGCGGTTCCGCTTATTCATAGATCGCCATGAGCTTCTTCAGTTCTTCGATCTTTACTTCCCGGATTTTTTCTTTGGTTAAGGCGCCTGATTGCTGGATGTTCTCTGAAACGCCTGTATGAGCAGTGTCTGGTGTGCTGTTCGCCTTTTGTTCTGCCTCTGCCAGCTTTTCTCTGGCTTTTTCCTGCTTGTAGGCTGCTATTTTGGCAGACATTTCGGTTGCATACCTGGAATAAGGATTTGCATAACCGCTTAAAAGGTCGAAATAAACCTCTGCCTGATCGTGGTTGCCCGTCTGCAGATAAAGATCCGCAAGCTGCAGTTGAACCCACGCGTTCTCGCTTTCTTTGCCGGCCAGGTCTTCAAATAGAACAAGCGCTTCATCCGTGCGGCCGAGAATCTCCAGGCATTCTTTCATTCTGCTGATAATGCCCATGTTTCCGGGGTTCTGCGGCAGCAGTTCTTGATACAGATTCAATGCCAGTTCGTAATTACCAAGATTATAGCGGCAATCGGCAAGCAGCAGCCTGGCTGAACCGTTGTCTGCGCCGTTATGCAGGCATTTTTCAAGAATGGTGGCTGCTTCGCTGTATTTGTCTTCTGCCAGCAGCAGTTTGACACGGGTCATCGGCTCGAGAAGCGGCTGGCGGTTGCTTTTCTGCCAGCGGTCGTTGATTTCCCTGGCCTTATCAATGTTGTCGAGGTCGAGATATATGCCGACAAGAGATTTGAAAGCTTCGGGGTCTGACGGGTAATCGCCGGCGACAATCTCGAACAGGCGTATTGCCTGGGCTATTTCGAGCAGATCCCAGTTGCGGTAAGCTGCCGCCAGAAGAAACTTTTTTCGCTTTTCTGCGTCAGCATTGCCTGATTTTGTGTAAAAATTCAGAATGGCCCGGGTGACTTCGGCAAATGGGCTGTTCGCGGCTGTTTTTAATACCCAGTCAAGATATTGCCGCCCCTCTTTGCTCCGGTTTTGTGCCAGTAACAGTTCTCCCTTGAGGTAGGCAAGCAGCAAAGAACGCGGGTGCTTCTGGCGCAGCGAGTCGAGACGCGCGTGCGCCCGGTCGAGGTTGTCGGTAATACGGTCGATCAGCGCCAGAAAAAGCAGCGGTTTTTCGGGGTTTTCGGCCTGCCGGGCCAGGTCGTCAAAGTATGCCTGTGCCTCGTCGAGATCGTTTTCTCTGATTTCTTTCGATAGAACAATCTGTGAAAAAGTGACGAAACGGTAGTATTTCTTGACCCCTGAGGGGTAGTCCTTGCGGGCAAAAGCTTCAACCGCCTGCAGGTATGGGTTGCCCCCCGCCGCCCCGGCCAATTGTGTCAGAGTGCAGGTGAAACCTGTTGTGAGCATCAACAGCGTAACGATCATTTTTGTGAATTTCATGCTGTGCCTCACCGGTTGCTTCCGTCAGGGTGAATTTCGTATTGCTGCAGCAGATTACCCGGATCTATCGGTTGTTGCCCATTGTCGGCAGGTAGAGGTTCTTCATCAGGCCAGAATGGCTCGGTTTCATTTAAAATGCCGGTTTCGAAGTCGGGAATCGTGCTCTCGATCTGTTCTGCCGTCAAAGCCGGTGTGGGCCGGCGCTCGACGATTACTGCCCTGCCATCTTTGCCTGAGAACCTGTAGCATTTCCCGGCGCCGAAAGAAGTGCCGGTTCCCGAAACTCTCGCGTTGCCCTTGTGAATCGTGACCATGAGCGTGTCACCACTTCTGCCGAACCCAACCGAACTGTTCTTTTCGATCAGCAGCGCTACCGGCCCTGCGATTTTGACAGGCAGAAAGCCGTTTCCATGCCTTACCAGGCATTCACCCCTCAGAATTTCGAGATGAGCAGGCTGCAGAAGAATCTCTGAGTCTGGCGCGATGCTGAGCGTGGTTTTATCGCCGAGCCTCAGTCGCGCTGTTTCAGAGGCTCCGGTGATGATTCTTGAGCCGGTAGGGGCCATGATCTCGCCGGCGGCGGCTGCGGCGGGTTTTCTGGCAGAATCAGCATAATGAACTGTTCCGCCGCCTTTTTCAAGAATTGCCAGGCTATAGATAAACAACTCGCCGAACCTTTTCGGCCCATTGTTCAGCGCCCTGTCGCCCGGCAGATCGGCTTGCAGGCCGGCGTCGATCACTGCCTGGCCGGGATTCGCAGAGATCTGACCGCAATGCAACAAAGACAAAACAAGCATCAAAACAAAGGCTTCTTTTATCTGCAAGAACTGTCTCATCTGAACAACCTTATCCCGAAGATGGCTTGTCACTGTTCCTTGAATTGTAATGCAAACCGAAAAAAAGTTCACTATTTACAAGAGAGCGGTAGTCTGGAATGGTCAAGAAAAATGGGCATTTTTCAAGACTATCCCAGTTGCCCAGAAAAAACACGACAGCCTGCGCATGGGCGCAGGCTGTCTGTGTGTGCTTGATAGGGTGAGCGGCTCAGAAGGGGAGGGATGTGTAGGTTTTTATCGAAGAACGGGCTGACCAGGTCGGGGAGTTGATCTGGTTGGCTGTGCTTACTGGGTCGACCAGCAGCCATTTGCCGTTGACATAGGCGTAGGCAAAAACATGGCCGGTCTGCAGGCCGCTTCTGAATCGGCAGGTGGCGTGCCCATAGCGGGCCGGAATCCCGGCGGCCCTGAGCATGGCGATCAGCAGATGGGCCTGGTCGCAGCAGTTGGCGTTTTTGGCTGCAAGAGTTCCGAGGGCGCCTTTGCGGGTGTTGTAGTAACCCGAATAAGTGACCCTGTTGCGAACATAATAGAAGAGGTTCGCCATGGTTTTATAGGTTGTTGCGCCTTTAAGACTGTTTGCCAGCGAAACGATTTTTGAGTTCGTTGACTGGCAGTTGCTGGTTGGCTTCAGATATTGAGCAAAACTTGAGTTGGCAAGGGCTGAAGCATTTGTGGTTGAAGAAGTTTTATTATTTGAGGTTTTTGCAGCAGCAGTGCTTTTCTGCTTTGAATCAGAATTTTCAGAGAGTTTTTTGAAAAGCTTGTCGTCAATGACGCCGGTAACCGAAAGCTTGTTGCTTCTCTGGTATTCCATGACCGCCAGCTCGGTCAGGGGGCCAAACCAGCCATCGATCAGGCAGTTCTGGTATAAACCGACTGCCTGCAGGTATCTCTGCAGTTCTTTGATTTTTGCTTTGGTCGCTTCAACAACCCCAGCGGTTCTGTATAGATACGTGGAATTCTTCGCTGCGGCTGCGTTGGCGATTTTGAGATTGTAGTCCTGCAGCAGTTCAGATGGGCTTGAATCGCACCACGCCAGCGTCGCGGTCAGCAGGCTCATTAACACTAATGCGAATGAAAGGCGGGCTGATAATTTTTTCATGATATACCTCGCTCATTGATCGGCTTTATATAATTAATTTGCAGAATATTGCATCAGGCTACAAAAATTATTGAGAAATTTTCTGCTGCTGCACCCTGACTCTGGTCAAATGGCAGCCATCATCAGCAGTTTGGTATTCTGGCAGCAACTGATACAGCTCGTCACCCGATACGACCATTCGGTCAGGCGAAAAACAGAATGGCAGACGGGAAAGTTCCTTCAGTGAACCAGCTTTGTCAATCGAACAGAGAATTACCTGCGTCTTTTCGGGGTTTTCCGGGTCGATGAAGCCCTGTTGCTCTGCATTGTCTTTTCCAGGAGTTTCCTTTTCGGTTGACCTCTGCGAAACAGCGAATTCAGACGGCTTTTCGTCGGCGTTGCCGGCAACCTCATCGTCAGATGGTTCTTCCGGGAGCGTGAGTTCTGGCTCCGGTGGCAGCATGACCGCTGAGAAAGCCCCTGATTTATCAAGGCCGATCAGCTGAATTTCATTGCTGGTCTGCAGTTCGAGATTGAGCGCCGCTGTTTCTTGCTGAACGCCATTGGCAACGGGGCGTGAAAAGCTTATTTCAACGATCCTCGTTCCGGTTTCAGACTGGTGCAGACTGGTGATAAATGAATCATTGCCGGTAAGAAGCGGGTTCGCCGGGCACGGAAAGGCATCGATGTAACTGCCGTCTGCCGCGAATACCTGCAACAACGACTCGCTGCGATCCCATACGATGTATTTGCCTGACTTGTCGACTTGCAGGCGGTAGTCGCTCCTGCGATTTTCAAGACCGGCGTTTTGCAGAACTACTGACCCTGCCGCCGCGATTTTTTTGTCTTTTATTGCCGTGATCGCCGCGCTGAGGTCGCTGAATCTGGTGACCCCATTGAGCATCAGCGCGTAGACCACACCGTTTTCGGCCAGATGCAGAGAGAGAAGCCCTTCCGGAAAATCAAGAATCTGCGGTGCTTCTGGTTTATTTTTATCGGCCAGAATCAGTTTCCCGGCATACAAATCCTGAACCAGAATGCGCCGGTCGAGCAGATTCAACAACATGGTGTCGGCGTGGTCCGGGTCACAGTTCTCAAGCCGATAAGGTATCTCGATGCCGCTAATGGCAACCGGGGCTGCGGCCAGAGCAAAGCAGGTGCTCAGGGTCATCAACAAAACTGTCAAAAATTTCATATTTACCTCTTTGTGACTAAATTTATTTTCGCATTTCATTCAGCCGCAAAAGTTCATTTGCCGGCCGCTTTGCTTTTGATCATCTTGAACAGTTGCTCAGTAACCGCTCCGGTGACCCGTATGCCGTTTGCCCGTTCGAATTCCATGACTGCGAGAGCTGTGTGTGGCCCAAACCAGCCGTCAATCTTGCAGTCTTTATAAAACCCGTTGGCGATCAGGGCTTTCTGCAGTTCAACAACGGTCGGGTCAGAAACGCCATTTTTCGGAATGCGCTTCAGGGTCTTGAAGCTCGCCGCGCCGGAACTGTTGTCGGCGGGGCTTGCACTGTCAATGTTTCCCAGCATGATCTTCGCGATCTGGGCGGCAAGAACCGGAACCCGGCGGTCATCGAGCAGTTTCTTGTTGTATTGCGGCGATTCAACGACATAAAAGCCGTTGCTGACAAGGTAATCATAAGGCCTGGGGATTCCCTTGAATGATTTGGGCGAAAAGTTGTCGTCCCAGCCGCGTACCAGATATTTGACATCCTTGAGAATGTACTTTGTTGAAAGATTCAAAAAAATCATGCCGGCAATCTGCCGGTCTTTGTAAACTTTTTTCAGATAGCCGTTTTTTACTCCGATAACCATGTCGCGATAGGTGCCGGCGCAGATGCCCGACGCGGCGTTGACCACCCAGTAGCCTTTGGGGCAGTTGCGAATGGTTTTGACGTGATCGTCAGCCTGACAGCAATATGGGCTGACTACTGCATTGATGCCATATTTGCTGATCAGCTCTTTTTTGAATTTGTGCATGAAGGCTATATCACTCGCGGTTCGATACAGCCCGTCAGTATTGAGAATGACGCCCTTTGGCTTTTTGACGTCTGTTTTGGCTGTCGGGGCAGTCGCACCCGCATTCTCTGTGCTTTTAATACTATAGTTTTCTAGGGCGGCCGTGATCGGGCTCTCAGCAAAGGCTTGCCCGGCAGGTATTTGCAGCATGACCGCGATCATCAAAACGATTATCAGCGAGTATGAGAATCTGTTCATTTTTGTCTCTCTGGCAATAAATTGCAAATGCATGGCACTTACCCATCCGTGATTCTATTATTAAATTGACGATGCCAGGTTGCAGGTTACAATATTTTTGCTCTTTCGTTAATTATTTTTGAGTCAGCAGGTCAGGTAACCCGCCTGCCAGCCGCCGGTGAAGTAAGTTGGTTTAATTTTTGCATTATTCAATAATTGCCAATAAATGGTGTAATTTGACTTGTAACCGACCCCGGGTATGCGACAATTAATTATTGAGATGACCAAGGGTCTTCTCAGCAAAAGTGAGGTGTCAGAATGAACACATTTATTAACCGGCTTAGAATGTTTCTGGTTATGCTGCTCGCGGTATCGCCAATCGTTCTTGCCGCCCCATCAGTCTGCATTCTCGGAAGCTACGACGACCGCCAGACGGCTGAGTCGGCCGGTCTTGCCGGTGGCTTCGTGGCTTCTGTCGATGACGTCTCACCCGGAGCAAACGTCATTCTGCTCGGTGAAATCTACGCTTTCCCTGATCATGGCGCGATCTATGATATGCAACAGCGGGGTTGCAAAATTATCAGACTTGCAGGCGCCGACCAGACCCGATTGAAAGCTTCCCTCAAAGCATATAAAGATTTCGTTCAGGCTGGCAACAACCCTTTTGCCGATATTCCCCGCACCATCGGAACCATCAATCAACCGGTTCTTTTTCCCCTTCTTGAGGCTGTTGAATTAAAAAAGCCCGATAAACAGAATCTGAACCCCGATTATGTTCCACAGGCACTGCTAAACAGCCCGACTCCAGCTGAACCCGACTATGTTCCGCCCGCGCTTGCCAAACTCGCCAGTGAGGGCCGGGTGGCCCTGCAGATCGAGTTCGCTCCCCAGTCACCGGTAATTCCGAACAGTGCTTTCGCGGTCTTGAATCAGGTGGTCTTGATGCTGCGGGCCAATGCAGACATGAAGATCACCATCGAAGGTCACACCGACAACTATCTTGACTCAGCCTTCAATCTCAATCTTTCAAGACAGCGAGCCAACGGCGTTAAAAACTGGATCGTCGAATCAGGTATTCAGGCCGATCGCATTAAAACGGTTGGTTATGGTGAAACTAGGCCGGTCGGCAACAATGACACCTCGGCAGGCCGCAGAGCCAACCGCCGGGTGGAAATAGTTAAGGATTGAAACACCTGCGACGCCAGTTGATTGCGCGACCAGCATTTGTCAGGTAAGCTATTTAAGACTGCAGTCAATGTTTTTTCCGGTTCGGCGAGGTGCCTGTCAGCGCGATTCGCCGATGATTTGGTGGGCTTGAACCCCTCATTTGCAAAAAGCTCTCACCTGGTGAGTAGAAAGATCATTAGTCGATGAACAGCAGAAATGGTTCGGTGTTGATTACTGTATTAATCATTTTTGTCATCGTCTTTTTGGTTGGAATGGGCTTCAACCGTTTTTCTAACTCGATTCGCCGCCAGGCCAACAGAATGAGCGAAGTTCGCCTGACCGAGATGACCGCTCAGGGCCTGGCACTCGCTGCAGTGCATAAGATTCAGCTTGACCTGTTGTCTGACGAACCATCTGACAACCACAAACTCAAAAAAATACTGGCCGGCGCCAGACCCTCTCTTGGTGATACGCTCCTGAACCCCGCGCAAGGGAAACCTGATTTTTCTGGCATCACTCAGGGCCTGGCTGCGCCGCTCAAAGAACAGGGAGATTTCAGATTCTCAATCTATTACCGGGTCGACAGTAATGATTTTGTGCCCATTGCGTCGGGCAAAGATTCGCGTGAGAAAACCGGTTATATCAGATTAAAGATCGTTACCAGCTATAAAAATTTCGATGACGAGTTCAACTTCGCCTGCCCGGTCAGGGTCAGTTCGGCCTGGCTGCCACTGCTTTCGCGCTTCAATCTTTTTGTTAATGACTCCGGGGCAGACCAGGATCGCTGGCGGTTCAACCTCGTTAAAACCAAACCAGACGGCGATCAGTTGCCTGGCTCACCCAGGCCGCTCATTCTCAATAATGGCTTCAAGCTGGCCGGCAACGAGATGATGCGTGTCGAAAACTATCTGGCCAGACGGGTTGGCTGGGTTTACTTCGGCGGCGATCAGCCTGCCATTCTGAATCTCGCCCAGGGAACGAACGCGGTCGGCGAATTTTTTCACCTGTTCGAAACCTGGGATGCCGCGATCGGCCAGTTCGTCGGCTTTTATGAAACCGCATATTATTCATATTCCAGCCAGGGAACCACCGGAACAGTAGCCACCGTCCAATGGGACAAAGGCATTGCCGACGAAGTGGCGGCCGGGGCCGCGCCAAACTGGTTCAAGATGGTCGAGGGCACTCCTGATGCGGGCAGAATGACCAGTAATTCAGTCTTTCGCCTCTACGGCGTTGACCGTCAACAAAGCCCGACCCTGGTTCTCGGCAAGGTCTTTCGCGGCATGATCTCAGCCCGCGGCTACCAGTGCAGCCCAAAGAATCTCATTCCTGCCCAGATTTTTCAGTGGGTGCGCCGCGACCAGTGGCCTGATTATATATCTTTCGACACCAGTCTTACTGCCAGCCGCGGTCTGGGCAGCGTCGCCACCATGGCCCGTGATGTTCTCGGTCTCGACGACAAAGACATCGACAGGTATCGTGAAAAATACGCCAGCCAGGCCACCCAGCAGGGTTACAACGCTTCCCTCGCCTTTATTGCCACCAATCGGGTTCTGGCTGATCCCTACAGCAATTTCAGTGGCTGGCTGCAAAAGGTCATGCAGGCCAAAAGCAGTATCGACGAAATGAACCGCTTGCCCGTTAAGATCGGCGGCTACGAAAAGAACACCAGAGTGCCAGACCTGGGCGATCTGATGCAGGCCGCGAAAACAAAAATCTATATGACGCTCGATGTTGCCGGGGCCGAAGGCGGTGCCAACGATTCCGGGGCTGTGTCGCTGCTCGACCTTCTTGCGCAAAAAGGTCTGTTTCGCAAATCGACCGGAACCCTTTCTCTGCAAGGCTGGGTGCTGGTCAAAGCGAGTTCTGGCACCCGGCTTGTCATTGACCAGGCGGTTAATCTGGCCGGCAATGGCGGCATAATTATTGAGCACGGCGACCTGCTGATTGCCAGAGACATTGATGGGGGCAGCTATCGTGGCGAAGAAAGAAGCGAAACCCCGAATTTTACCCTGCAGATTCTGGCGCTCGACGGCCGCATATTGTTGAATACCGCCCGGGTAGATGCCTGTCTGGCTGCAAGCGAAAAGGTGCTGTTCGGCAAAGAAGCCCCGGTGATCAGAGGAGCGCTGGCCACCGGTCACTATGATCTTAAAAATGCTTCGGCCGGTGCTGAGCTGTATTATAATCAGAGTCTCGCCATAGAAGCATCAACTGGCGCTGACAATCTCGATCTGCTTGGGTTCAAACTCAACCCCACGCCTGTTTATATCAAATGATCAGAACTTACTTAAAAAATTGCCTGTCAGGTAGAATTCACGCTGCAGACGCAGCGGGGCCGCAAAAAGCTGCGGCGCCCGATCAGTTTCGCGGGCTGCGATTAAAAGAACAGGCTTTCGCCGATTCTGCAATGAATATAAGCTTTGCCGGCACGCGTAACCGGGCTTTTTCGATGGTCGAGCTGTCGATTGCCATTGTGCTGTTCGGAATCGTCTGTGTCACGCTTTTTTCACTGTTCAGTCAGGCCAGAACAGGCACAATTCAGACTCGCGACGAAATCAACGCTCTCAATTGCGCGACAACCCTGCTGAATTTTGCTCGCAGCCTGCAATTCGACGACCCGTTTCTCGCACCGGTCGAAAATAAAAAAATCACCACCCTCGACAACCCCGGAAGCACACCTGCCAAGGACTTGTTCAAGGTCGATCCGAACTTTGACTGCACGCTGAGCGTCACGCCCTTCGCGCCCGATGCCGTGGGTTGCCCGCATGCCTACAAGGTGCTCAGGGCCGATGTAAACTGGTCATCAGGCGGAATCAGGCGCAAGATTTCAATGACAACCCTGCATGTTGGAGCGGCAAAATGATGCAGAACCGCAGAAGGCCCGGTTTGACGCTTGTTGAACTGACAATCGCCGTTTTTATCGCCACACTGCTGCTGACGACCGCTTTTAAGCTGCTAAGCAACTGGATGCGTTCTTCGGTGCGCGGTGCTTCGCATCTTTCGAACATGCAGGTGGCGGTGCTGCTGAGCAACCAGATTGAGCATGATCTGCAGCGGGCCATAAAACTTGAGCTGGGCCAGAACAGCTTTCAGATAACGACGGTTACCAATGTCGGGGGCGGCAAAGCAGAAGAAAACGTGACCTACGAGGAAATGCCAGGAGGGGAAGGCTTTCGCCGCGCGACCTTTGCCGGCCCCAAAATACTGCACGACCGCAACCTCGCAGCCGGTTTCAGAGTGAACCGGGTCAATTCTGAACCGATTCTGCAGAAAATCGTTTTTGCAGAAGACCGTTTCTGCGTAAAAATTCAGCTTCAGGTTGCCTCAGCCAAAAATGAGGAACCGTATAACCTTGAGAAACTTGTGTTCTGCTCAGACGCCCCCGAAAACAGGCTGATTAAATCCTGGATCGACTAACTCCCGACTCAGGGCAAACGCTTACTTTATTCTCACTTGATGAAAGTTTCGGCAGGTCAGGCGATTGCATAAGCGACGCTTGTCGAGCACCCCA
>DAOPYA010000002.1:0-90155 GCA_035352635.1 Candidatus Rifleibacterium sp. | reverse complement strand
GCAAGGGTACGATTGGCGCTCTGAAACGCGAGATTCCCGCCGACAAAAATATCATGCTCATTTACGGCGGCGGCAGCATCAAGCATAATGGCACCTATGAAGAAATCATGGCTGCTCTGACTGACCACGAAGTGCATGAGTTTGCCGGCGTTGAGGCCAACCCGACCTACGAAACCCTCATGAAGTGTGTCGAAGAAGTCAAGAAGCATGGTTGCAACTTTCTGCTGGCCGCCGGCGGTGGTTCGGTCATTGACGGCACCAAGTTTGTCGCGGCTGCCAGCTGTTTTGATGGCGACCCATGGAAAATATTGCAAACCTACGGCTCATGCGTCAAAGAAGCCCTGCCATTCGCGGCAGTGCTGACTCTGCCGGCCACCGGATCAGAAATGAACAGCGGCTCAGTAATCACCCGCGCCTCGCTGAAGGCCAAACTGCCGTTCAACAGCAAACTGGTTTTTCCGGTATTTTCGGTGCTCGACCCTCTCAAGACCTACACTCTGCCACGCAACCAGATTGCCAACGGCGTCGTTGACGCTTTTGTGCACGTTGTCGAGCAGTATCTTACCTTTCCGGCGAACGGCAAGGTTCAGGATCGTTTTGCCGAGAGCCTGCTTCAGACGCTGATCGAAGAAGGCCCGATTGCTCTCAAAGACCCCGAAAACTACGACGTCAGAGCCAACATCATGTGGACTGCCTGCATGGCTTTGAACGGTCTGATCGCCACCGGAGTCCCCCAGGACTGGTCAACGCACATGATTGGCCATGAGTTAACGGCTCTCTACGGCCTCGATCACGCGGTGACTCTGGCTATTATTCTTCCGGGCAATTTGACTCTGCGCAAAGAAGCCAAGCGCGAAAAACTCTTGCAGTTTGCCCGACGTGTCTGGGGTATTAAATCAGGGAACGAAGACCACCAGATTTCTGAAGCAATAAAAGAAACCCGCGAATTCTTTGAAAAAATGGGCATCAAAACCAGACTGACCGACTACAAGATTGACGCGAAGGGCATCGATAAAGTTGTGGCACAGCTCAAATCGCATCAGATGATCAAGCTTGGCGAACATGGCGATGTGAACCCTGACATGGCAAGGCAGATTCTTGAATTATGCCTGTAAGCAAAAATACCCCTGGCCTGGCCATACCCGTTATCACCACTGATCGGGAGTTATTCAACAAAATCACCAGTCTGCTGAATTCTGAGGAATCATTCTGCGAAACTCTTCAGATAGAGCAGGTTGACGCGGCCGAAGAGTTTTTGCGCATCGAAATGCCAGAACTGGCAATCATCAGCTTTTCAGATCAGGCACTTGACTGCACCAGTCTTCTGAACGCGGTCAGAGGTGACCCGTGGCTGATCAGCACCGGGCTGATCGGCCTGTGCGACTCACCAGCCACAATCAGGGAATCAGGCATCACCAGCGGCACAAATGTTATTGCGCTGCTTGAAAACAGCAGAATCAGCAGGCAATTGCCACAGGTGGCCAGCATCATCAGTAACAACCGGCACATGCTCTTTCACAGGGTAATCGGCAGTGATTTCGGGGCCGAAATTTCGGCAACTTTTGAACTGAAGAACGACACCCTCGAAGCAGGCGTTTTCACCAATCTGATCTGCAATTACCTTTTCAACATGAACTGTATTGATGCCACTTTACGCGAGCATCTCAATTTCGTGCTGATTGAAATGCTCATTAACGCTATTGAACACGGCAACTGCGGCATTTCTTACGAAGAAAAGAGCCGCTGGCTCGAAAACAACAGCAACATCAACGATCTCATAGACGAAAAGTGCACAGACCCTGCAATTGCCGCCCGCAAAGTCTATCTGCAATATACTATCAAGCCGGCGCTATCAAGATTCAAAATCACTGACGAAGGCGCGGGCTTTGACTGGCGGGCAGTCAAAGCACCTCCGACCGAGCAGACTATCAGCCTGCATGGCCGCGGAATCACCCTTTCCAGGGAACTGACCAGCGGGTTGACCTTTAACGAAGCAGGTAATGCCGTTGAATTTATCTTCAACCACAAGACCGGAGTCAGCAATGTTGCCCCTGCCCTGTTTCAGGAACTCGAAACGGTGATTTTCAACAGCGGCGAAGTCGTGTTTAAAGAGGGCGAACCGAGCAATTTTCTTTATTTCATCTGCACCGGCACTTTCGAAGTACTTGTAAACGGCCAGCCAGTCTCAGCTCTACACCCCGAAGACATCTTTCTCGGGGAAATGTCATTTCTGCTCAGTAACAAGCGTAGTGCCACCGTCAAAGCAACTTCAGAAGCAAAACTGATCAGAGTTTCAAAAAAGGAATTCGTTGAGGGCATCAAGGCGAAACCTCATTACGCCCTGTTTCTGGCGCGATTGCTGGCTCGCCGCATGGAACGCCTGAATCAGTGGATCGGCGAACTTAAAGCCTGACCAGCGGGAAACATGCGCCGAAGAGTTTCGCCACGGGAGGTATCGCGCAATGCCGCTCCGTTCCAGTCGGTGGGCGGCAACTGCAGCATTTTTGAAATTTCTTCGCGAATTGCTGCATCTCGAATGGCGGCCCGGGCAAAAACCGCTTTAAAAACTGAACTCATAATCGTCATTGTGTCAAGAACACCCTGAGGATTAACCGCAACGACTGGCAGGTTGCTCTCTTTCAGTTCTGTAGCCGGAAACAGCGGCATCACAAAACTTTCGTCAGCCCTGATCAGCTTGAAATCTAGAACGGGTATGGTGCTGTCTTTGGTAAACACCCTGACAAACTGCAATGGAAAAGCAGCTGAAGCGTTAATTTCGGCCAGGCAGCGACTGTCTTCAGTTGATGTTCCGCTGAAAATAAGACTGCCGTTGCTGGCAACTTCGATGTTGATATCTTTTTGCAATCTGGCGAACATCGTCTTGAAATCAAGTACCGCCCGATTGACTATTTCGCGGTCGCCAGGCATGTTAAAGGCAAAGTTGGCATTGTATCGGCCTTCTTGAGGCTGCAACTCAAACAAAACCCCAGCAGAGGCGATAAGAGTAAGTTGCTCGGCAAATGGGTCATTAATCAGGGCCATTGAATCAGTCACCAGCAACACCGGAGTCTGATCGAAGCCGTCAAAAACCTGCAAAGAATAACGGTCAGGAGCCTGATAACGTAACTGGCACAGCAGTTCAACGGGCGTGCCGGGCAAGCGCATCATCATATCGATCGCCAGCGACGAAAAGCGATCGCCGGGCAAATTTATATTGCCGATCAGCGCCTGAACTTCTTCAATCTGAGGGGCTGAATGTAGAGGAGAAACTAGCAGCAGCATGGCCAGAGCAACGCCAGCGAGAATTTTATTCATTAGGAAAGCCCTTTTTAACAGCCTGCGGTTACATGCCCCCGGTTGAGGCAAAATCAAGATAGTTCTGAAAAAATACCATCACCAGCAGAATCACCACAAACAGACCGATCATAACCGCCATCACCTTGCGATGTTCCGCGTCTTTGTCAAATATCTTCGGCATTTCGGGGATGTCGCCATCGACATCAGGCTCTTCGCGGGCCGGTTTGTTTTTTGATTTTTTCTGTTTAACTTCTGAGCTTTCGTCGTTCATATAAACCCTCCGGGTCGAGTGATGAGCCTAAGAATAGCACAAAATTCAACCCTGACACCAGCCTGATTTTGCATTACCCCGTAATAAGAATGCCAATAGTGCATTTAAAAAGCACAGGTTTGGCTTGCACAAAAAAACCCGCCTGAAGCGGGCTTTTCATGCTCGAGGGGGGACTTGAACCCCCACACCCTTGCGGGCATAAGAACCTGAATCTTACGTGTCTGCCAATTTCACCACCCGAGCGGGATGTTGCTTATCTTAGCAGCTTCGCGTTAACTTTGCAACACTTTTTTTATTTCATCAGTCTCGTGAAAATTCGTGTTTTGCCGCGGGAAACGTCTGCCCGTCTGCCATGGCAGAGCACGTGCATCTTGTAATCGGCGGCGAACCTGGCGGGATTTTATTCGTAACGCAGGGCTTTAACAGGGTCGAGAGTGGCGGCTTTGGCCGCCGGGAAACTGCCGAAGATTATGCCGACCGATATCGAGACAAAGAAAGCGATCAGCACTGATGATAGCGGGATTGCCGTTGTCCAGCCTGTGTAGAATGAAATCAGCCACGAAATACCGATTCCAGCAAAGATACCGATTATACCGCCGAGAATGCTTATCAGAGAGGCTTCTACCAGAAACTGAACGACGATATCGCGTTTGGAGGCGCCAAGCGCCCGGCGCACTCCGATTTCGCGTGTGCGTTCGTTAACCGAGGCCAGCATGATGTTCATAATACCGATACCACCAACCAGCAGCGAGATGCCGGCGATCAGCGCCATAACCAGATTGAAGAGGTTCTGGGTTTTCTGGCTCTGCTGAAGAATTTCAAGCGGCACCTGAATTTCGAAGTCATCGACATCAGAGTGCCGGCGCTTCAGCATTGCAGCGATGCGATCTCTGGCCGCGAGCAGATCATAACCTTCTCTGATTTCTACCCAGATGCTGTTGATTTCGTGATAAAGGTCTTTGTCTTCGACCGGCCAGCGTTCGAGGCGCTGCAGGCTGGTTTTGACCGGAAGATACACATCGCGGTCATGATCGCGCCGCTTGATTGCCAGTTTGCCGACACCGGAGCCCTGCTGGCGCATCACACCAATGACCCTGAAACGGATTCGCTCGATCTGAACGACCTGACCCACCGGTTCAACCCCCGCGAACACTTCGCTGGCAACTCCGGCACCAAGAACGGTTACGAGAGCGGCACTTTCCAGTTCAGCTGACGAGAAAAAGCGCCCGCGTTCTACTTCGAACCTCGAAGCCGCGAGAAAGCCATCACCAACTCCGACGATCTTCACCATAGGTTTGCGATTGAGGCTATAGAAACTGTATTCATCAATTTTTTCAGGAACCGCCAGCTCAATAAACGGGCAGGCCGAAGCCAGGTAAGCGACATCGGTCATACGCAGGCCGCGAGCCTGCTTTTTAAGGGCTTCAGCCAGGCGCTCACCCTGAATTTCAAGCGAACTGACCCTGATACTTGAATCACCAAACTTTTTCAGCTCTTCGAGAGCCTCACGCTCAGCGCCTGCCCCAATTGACACCATGGCAATCACCGCCCCGACTCCGAAAATTATGCCCAGCATCGTGAGGAAGGTGCGAAAAGGGTGATCAAGCAAGCCGGTAAAGCCGGTATTTATCTGTTCAGCAAGTCGCATGGCACACCTCGCGTAACGACCGCTCTATTTCGCCAGGCAACACTGACTGCAGCGGGTTATCGACCACTTCGATGCGTTCGATGCGCCCATCATGCATCCGAATGATGCGCCCGGCATGGCGGGCCATGTTTTCATCATGTGTCACCATTACAACTGTCATGCCTTGACGGTTGAGTGCCTGAAAAATACCGATAATCTCAAGGCCGGTTCGAGAATCGAGATTGCCTGTTGGTTCGTCGGCGAGCAGCAGTGCCGGTGAATTAACCAGTGCCCTGGCGATGGCCGCTCTCTGGCACTGCCCACCCGAAAGTTCAGCCGGAAAATGCTCAAGGCGACCGGCAAGGCCGACCGCCTGCAGCATCATGCTGGCTCTGTCACGGCGCCGGGCCGCGTCTACCTGGGCATAAAGCATTGGCAGTTCAACATTACGCAGCAAGCTCATGCGCGGAAGCAGATGAAAAGACTGAAAAACAAAACCGAGCTGTCGGTTGCGAAAATCTGAACATTCCTGATCGTTCATCAGATCGAGGCGGCGGCCGTTTATGCTGATCTGGCCGCCGGTGGGCTGGTCCATGGCGCCAAGCACATACAGCAGCGTCGATTTGCCCGAACCTGACGGCCCCATTATCGCCACAAACTCACCGGCCGGGATGTCGATATCAAGACCATCAACAGCTTTAACACAGGTCTCACCCGCCCGAAAATATCTTTGCAGCTGAGCGGTTTTAATCATCGCCGGCCTCCATGAGCAGAATTTCGTCACCTTCGGCCAGACCACCGGCCAGAGCGCCACCCTGCAAGCCATCGACAAAATGCAGGTTCACCGGCTGCAATTTTCCGTCGGGAGTAACAACACAACTCGCAGTCGCGGTTGGCAGCAGACCATCAAAAGGCAGAAAGAGTGCATCAGGCAGATCATAGAGCTTGAATTCAACTTCACAGCTGCTGCCAGGGCGAAGAGCCGGGTCGGTAGTGCCTTCGCCGGTCGTTGGCGAAACCATGCCCACTTCAACCGCAACAACCGCATCCTGGCGTTTGCGAAATTCGGTTGTCGCAACAATAGCAACTGAGTTCACCCAGCCGCGCAACTTGCGGGTCGAATTGCCCTTGAGCAGCAGGCGCACTTCGTCACCAGGTTTGATAAATCTCGCATCTGCCTCTGAAATAGTGCAATGAACTCTGAGATTGTTCACGTCAGCCACCTGCATGAAGGGAATTCTTGCATAGACGTTATCGCCAACTTTGGCCTTACCCATGCCGCCACCGGCTTTATTGAATTCATTGAGAATGACCACTCCGTCAACGGGCGCCTTGATGGTCGCGGAAGCAATATCTTCGCGGGTTTTGGCGAGCGACAGCTCAAGTTTTTTGATCTGCGAAGCCAGCAATCTTGCGGCCATCAGGTTGCGCAGGTTATTCAGCGAGCCGTCGAGTTCGGCTTTTTCGACCTCAAGGCCCGCCTTGCGCACTTCGAGTTCAGAAAGCCGCACCGAACGGTCAGTTGGGCCGGCTTCTTCGGTTTTAAGTTTATATGCGGCGATTTTGCGGTCTCTGAGAAGCTCTGCCAGTTCGGTCTCGCACTGCAATGCTTCGAGTTCGGAACTCAGGCCACGGCGGCGCAACTCAGCAATATGGGTAATTTTTTCTTCGGCGAGGGCCACGCGGGCCGAAAGAACTTCGAGGGAACGCTTCAGGTCGATAATTTTGTCTTCTTCGCGTCGTTTGAGCAAAGCCGCATGTTTGAGCTTCGCCACTTCAAAAGCGCCGCGCCTGACTTCAATGCCCCGGCGTGTCTTGTCGAGTTCGATGTCGTTTTTCTGCAGCTGCAGCTGGTATTCTTCGTTCTTTTTTTTGAGTTCAATTTCGCTGTCACTGGCACTTTGAATAAGTTCTTCGCAGTCGAGCACCGCTATTCTGCCGCCAGATTTAACGGTCTGGCCTTCTTCGGCAACCTCGCTGAGCTTGCCATCAAGATTTGCCACGATAAAAGTAGCGCTGGCCGGCTTTACGTCACCCGTTGAACTCATTGAACGTTGCAGGTGACGACGCCCGATTGTGGTTCTTCTCTTGCCATTAAAGCGCTTCAGCAGGTCAGCAACAAAATCGCTGCAAAAAACTGTTCCTGAGTAGCCAAGCATCAGAGTAGCCGGATAACTGGCAATACTGGCCTTTACAAGTACCTGGGTTCGGCCATCGGGCTTACCCTGGGGAATTTCGAGGGCCACCGGAACTCTGCTCTCATACCGACATGGAAATACAAATTCAGGCAGGGCATCTGGCCGGTAAAACAGGGGGGTAGCTGAACTTAGCAGCAAGGTATCACGCTGGTCGAGAGGAAAAAGCACACCACACCGCAACGGATCGACAATTTTTAAGAAAGTCAAACCTGGGTAGACCTGGGCGCCACGCCGCAGTTTCAGAATCTGCGAACCATCGTAGGTGTCGCCGTAAAGCAACACACCCTGAGCTGTGGCCCGAACGGTCAACGACGCGAGCTGGCTGTCGATTTCACTTAGTTTGGTGAGATTCTGGTCATAACGCCGTTGGGATTCATTCAGGGCGAACTGGTATTCGGCCAGGTTTTTACTGGTTGTAAAACTGGCCAGTTCTGAGGCAAGACGAGCTTTTTCGAGTGCTTCGGCGGCAGCAAAAACCTTTTTTTCATCGGCAAAACGATCGACAAAATCAACAATACGGCTGGTCAGAGATGCGGTAAGGCTGTGAACTTTCAGATCTTTCTGGTGATCGGCCAATTCCTGGCGGGCGGCAAATCCCTTTTCGGCCATGGCTTTTGAGGCATTATACTGCTTCTGCAGCATACGTGCACGAACCCCGGCGGCACGCAATCCTTCTTCCTGTTCTACCAGTCGCATCCAGTCGCGACCCGAAACGGCCCGATCATATTCGATCTGGCATTTTTCATAGTCAAGGCGAGCCAATTCGCAGATTTTCTCTTCGACCTGCCGGGCGATGCCAAGCAATGCCTGGTCACGCTCAACCCCGATTGCAAAGCCATCAAGGTCAGACTGCTTGGTGCGACGTTCCTGCTCACGATCACCAGGTGAAAGTCGCGCCAGCTCAACCCCCGCAGTTGCAAGAGTTCCTTCGGGCAGCAGATCAACAACTTCGGTGGAAAAAGGTGCCATCAGCAGAGTTTCGCGCAAAGAAACGAATTCACCCCGCGCCAGGGGCGGCGTTAATTGCAGAAGATTCTGGCCAGGTAGCGTCTGAAGCTGAGTTTGTTCACAACCCGCCAGCATAAAAAAAGCGCCGGCTGCCAAAATTAATAAAGCGCCTGGGTTCTTCATGGGTAGATGAGCGTCCCTTCTGTGACCGGGGCATCTTTCCAGATAAGCCAGTCGTGATTGAACTCTTCGACCTTGATCTCGCTTCGACTGACGCCAAAAGCAGTCTTCAATATAATCTCGTATTTTTCGCCAGCTATTTTAACTGCATCCCGGGGCAAAAAAACGCCGCTTTTCTCGGCCAGCACAACATTAACGCTGGCTTTGCCGCCGACCATAAGACTATCGCTGGCATTAACGCTCAGAGTTACCGGAAAAAACCGCACAGCACTATCCTGCTTGCCGCGAATGCGCCGTGGAGCCTTGCTGATCGTCGTAACCTCACCGGTGAAAACCTTTCCGGGAAAGCTATCGAAAACGATGGTCGCGGAGGCTTTTTCGACAAGCATGTTAGCATCAGCCTCGTCGGCAAGCGATTCAAGAAAATAGCCGCCCGCGCCGATCACCTGAATGATGCTGACGCCTTCCCAGGCGTCTGAGCCGGGTACAAAGCGGTAATGACCCCATAACACCGGGTGAATGACGATGCCGTTGCGTGGCGATTTCAGAACCGACTCGGCCAGGGTGGTCGTTTCTTCGCGCAATCGCGATCTAATGCGCTCAATGATCACTTCAAGATTGTTGACACGAATCTGTGCCGACAGTGAAGCAGCGAGCAATTCGTTGCCGGCGAGCCAGATTTCACCTGATGCGACCTGCTTCTGGTAATCAATGCCTGCCAGTTCTTCTGATAGTGGCGGTTCTTGAAGTTGCTTCTGCAGGCGGCGTGAATAATCAAACTCGATTTCACGTGAACGCAATTCGATCTCGGAAGTGCGCAAAGCAAAAGGGCTGTCAAAACCGCGATCGGTAACTTGTTTTTTCAGGCCGAAAATTTCGGCGGCGTGCGCGAAGCTGAGCGAGGCAATCTGAAGATCGGTGGTGATTTTCCAGACTTCATCGGCAGTTTTCGGGTTTTTCAGCCACCATTCATCCTTGGTAGCTCTCTTGAGATCGAGTCGTTTTTCGTTGAGATTCTTTTTTAGAACGGCCATTTCGGCGGGGCCAGATTGTTGCAGGTTACTCATCCGGTCTTGTTCGGTTGCCAGATTTACTTCACGATCTTCAATCCGCTTTCTGGTGGCATCCATATCGACTCTGACGACCACATCGCCTGAAGCAACAGTCGATCCTTCTTCTGCCATCCAGTCGATGATGCCACGCCCAAGCTTGAGGCCCACCTCACTGATATCACTCGATTTGAGAGTTGCCCGCAGCGGAATGCAGTGTTGCCTGACCTCGGTCTTGAAATGGTATTCAGGGCCAGCGCCAGCAGCAGGTGCGACTCCTGAAGAACCCTGACAACCGGTCAAACCCGAAAATACGAGCAAGAGCGCCAGAGCTTCGAGCAGCAATCTGATCATCAATGTGTTTCCATTTCGGCAGGTTCAGGAGAAGGCTCGGCGGCAGGCCCGGCAACAGGCTTTGTCACTGGCTCAATTCGTGCCACAATGCCGCCAACAGGCGCTACACCTGCGAATTCTGCTAGAGTGCCCGTTTCATAATGAAGTCGCAGCCATTCAAGAATGAGCTGGGTTTCGCCCTGGACAAGGGCCAGGCTGGCATTGTCGTATTCCTGTTGATAGCGGGTCAGATCGAGCAGCGAAATTTTGCCGAGCTGAAAATTCAGCTGCTGGCCTTCAAGAACTTCGGTAGAGAGCTGCATAGATGCCTGCAGCAGAGTCAGATTGCGGTGATGAAATTCGAGACGTTCGAGGGCATCGGCAACTGCCAGCCTGATATCATCGCGTTTCTGGGCGAGTCTTGCCGCAAAAGCCTTAAGTTTTTCGCGTTGCGCGGCGAAGTCGAGTTTTTCGCCATCATGGCCGAGGCTCATGGAATAGACAAGCGAAACATCCCAGCTTTTATCCTGCATATCCGCGGCTTCGCTTTCGGAAGCACCCCGCCCCTGCCTGCCCCAACGTGCGCGGGCTGAGAGATCGGGGCGGCTCAACTGCCTGGCCTTTTCATAGGCTGCCTTCTGGGCCTTGTACTGACTGAGAAAAACCCGATAGTCAGGGCGCCTGCTAAAAGCCTTCTCTTCAAGGGTTTCGCGACTGAAAGAGGCCGGGATGCACTGCACAACCGGCTCTAGCGAGAAACTCGCGATTTCATGGTTCCAGGCGATATCGCCAAGTTGAGCGGCCAGGCGGCGATCGTTTTCCTGTAGCGAAAGGCCAGTTTCGGCATTGCCTGTCTCGGCCTGCTGCAGACGCATGCTGGCCTGTTTGCGATCGAGTTCGCTGCCAATGCCGGTTTTCAGCTTGATTTCGGCTTCTTCGACCAGCGTCGCGTAAAAATTCAGGTTTTGCCGCTTGATTCCCTGGTTGCGCTCGGCGACTATACGGCTGAACAGACTCTGGTAGGCGGTAAATAGAACGTCAAGCAGCACCGAGTCGGCCTGTGCTTCGCTGATTTCATATTCGGCACGTGCCAGGCGGCGGTCAAGGGCGTTAACCCGCGCATCGTTGCGCAACAGACCGCTCTGCAGGCTTAGATACAGTGAGCGAAAGTAGCTCGACTGCGAATTACTGTATTCGGTGCGCGAACTGGAATAGGCATAACCAAGCTGGCCAAGGGGGGTGCGCTGGGCGATGGCCGCTCCAGAGCCTCGACGGCGCGTGCTATAGTCTTCTTCAAGACCGGTCAGAGAATTGTAGCTGCTGTTAGCATCTTTGCTGGCATCGCTGTTGAAGGTCAATTGCGGGGAAAAGGCTTCGAGAGAACGATGCTGTGCGAATCTGGCCGTCTCAAGCTCATGGCCAGCCACGAGAAGATTGCGGTTGCCGGCCACCACAAGCCCGGCAAAGTCGAGCAATGGCTTTAACCCTTCGGGGGCAACGGCGGTCGTGGTTGCGATTTCCTGGGCGGCAAGAGGGGCTTGAGTGGCCAGCATCAGGCAGGCGAACAAAATCAGCAGGCCTTGTTTCATTTTTTAAGACGCTCCATATCGATGTGCAAAGTTGTGCGGGTTTCGATCTTCATTGCGGGGTTGTCGGGCACCGGAATGCTGTACTGATAGACTATGCAATTGCTGCTGTCATGAATCCATTGCTCAACGGTATCAAAGCTGAACGACCCCGTACCCATGCTCTGGCTGCCAGAATCATCTGGATGCCCGGTGAACATCTCGGTTGAAAAAACCATCAGCTTGCGATTTTTGCGGTCAAAACCGTTGAAGCGGTATTTTGTGTGAAATGGGGTGGCTGAACCGGCCGCGTCTTCTATCTGCTGCACCCAGCTGTCGCCCGGTTCTACCGCATCATCAGGAAACCGCATCATGGAATGTTCTGCGCCCTGCCAGGCTGCGGCCCCATCTACCCACCTGACGTTGCCGAGGGTATCGATCTGCATTACAGAATCAACACCGATTTTTGGCAGATTTTCTTTGGCCATGCGTGGATCGGCAATAACATCGTCGATACGCACCCTGACGACTGCATGGTTCTCGTCACAACTGATGATCTTCTGGCTGATGTGCAGATCAATAATTACCGGGTTCGACATTTTGCCGGCCGGGGTAGAAACATCAAGAGAACCGTTAACATTTATGCGGTAGAACATTTCACGGTCGGGGGCAAAGCCATATCTGAATAAATATTTGCTCATGCGCGAATTTTAACTGATTTCACGGCATTTTGCCACTGTTCTGATGGTTTTTCAGCTGGCGGTTAAACAATAGACAAAGTTTGTCGATAGGGGGCATTGTTACTGCTTAATCTAATCGAAATTCGGGTGACTTAAATGACACTGCGCCCTGGAATATTGCTGATAATCGCTCTTCTGACACCAATTCTGGCGTCAGCATCTCAGACCAGTTCTGACATTCTGCTTGACGGCAATGACATCGACCTGCTGGTCGGCGCACCGGCCGGAGTTGCCGAACCTCTCGACACAAGAAGAACCCGGGTAACACCAGGGAATCTTTATGATTATTCTGGTCTGCTCGATGAAGATTTTCAGTCTGAAGCAAGTTTTGCAGATCTCGACTGGTCAGATGCCGAAGAACAGCCGGTTGATGAAGAAAAAGCCGAAGCACAGTTTCTTGATCTGGTAAGCGAAACCGATGAACTCGAAAGTATTGAAACTGATGATAATGCAAAAACTGAGGTAAATTCTTTCGATTCCGTTGAAACGAATTCACAGCTGTGATAATCTTAAACAAAAGTTTTTCAGGAGGGTGACTGCATGTCCCAAATCCGGCGCCGGAAAAAGTATTTTATCAAACCCGGCTTTCAGAGCAGGTTGACCGCAATTTTCATATTGATTGTCATTATCGTCGCCAACATCGTTGGCGCTCTGGTCTACGGCTTTTCCGTTGAAAAACTCGAAAGCAATCTTGTCGAAGAAGCCAAACTGCCCGTCGATAGCAAGCAACTTGGGCAGGCACTGTTGCCCGGGGTAATAATTGCTGAACTGATCAGCATTTTTGTGGTGGCGTTCATCTGTATATTTGTGACGCATACAATAGCTGGGCCTGTTTACCGCATGGAAAAGGTTGTGCGCAACATCGGCGAGGGCGATCTGACACATTTCATCAAGCTGCGACCAAAAGACGAACTCAAAGATCTTGCCGATGCAATGAACGAGATGACCATGGGTTTGCGTAACAAGGTAATCAGCTTTAAAGAGTCGGTTGCACAGATCCGCGAAGGAATTACCTTTACCAAAAGCAGTGGTAATCTAAGCAAGCTTGACGAGATTCTCAAATCAGTAGAAACAATGGAAGAATCACTGCACTCTTTTACCCTCGAAAAAGAGCGCCGTGAACAGAAATCCGACAGCGAAGAATCCGGCGAAGCTGGCGAAACAGCCGAAGCCTGACACTCAACCTGAACAAGCCCCGGAAGCACCAGTAAAACTGGAGTTTCCGGGGCTTGTTTTATTAATGACGCAGCCGGGTGTTCAGTTCTTACTGTTTGAAGTTCCCGGCTCTGCTGGCTAATGGAAACCATAACTTTTTACAAACAGCGCCAAAAGGCCAGGGTTCAAGGTGGTCAATCATCAGCAGACCCGAAGATATGACAGGCCTGAACCAGGTTATCAGGCTGTTTGAGATTGTGCGTTGCTTCCGACTCAATAATTTCGACCTCGGGCTTTGCGCAACAGGGCAACCACATTATCGCGTGCGGTAACCGGAATTCTCTTGATCGCGTAAGGATTGGCATTCGGTTCATTGTACCCGGAGGCGCTGGTAAAGTGCAGTATAAAGTTGTTTTGCCGGGCAATGGCCGAATAATTGTGGTTAAATTTGCCATAGGGCCAGGCAAGAGCTTCGGGTCGATGCCCGGTAATTGCCTCAAGCCGTGCCGAAGACAGCCGCAGGTCGCGATTAATCATAAATAAAACCGGGTTGTCAGCACCTGGCCCGAATGCTTCCAGGATTCTTAGTGAGTCGGTATGCAGATCGTGGGTGTGCGAACCGAAGTCAAACAAACCTGATTCAGCCATTTCTTTGATCTGGGTTTCAGAAAGGTAGCGTGCGAACTGTGGTTTTCGGCCGATTCTCGAGGTCACCACAAAAACTGACATTGGAACCTTGAACTTTCGGGCTACCGGCAGGGCATACTTATAAAGACTTGCATAACCATCATCAAAAGTAATAAGAATCGGTCTGGCAACGTTATCTAAGGCTCCGGCAAGAAAAAGGCGGGCCTGGTTCATGGTCAGGGGCGTAAAACCGGCCTTCTGCAGGGCCATAATGTGAGATTCAAATTGCTCAGGGGTGCATGACACGTCTGATTGGACAGTTTCTTGAAGGTGATGGTAAACCAGAACTGGCAGCAAAATAGTCGGGCCAGCCTCAACCAGCAGACATGCAACCACAATGAGCACTACTGCCAGAGAAGCAGCCAGCAGACCGATGGATTTTTTGGTCAGCAAGTTTTCCTCCTGAGAAAACAAACCGCCCGGTTGAACCGGGCGGCTGTTAATCAATCAATCAGAGACCGGCAAGCTTTTTGATTTCAGCTACCTTGTCGAGTTTTTCCCAGGGGACGTCGATGTCGGTGCGGCCAAAATGGCCGTAAGCGGCAGTCTGACGATAAATCGGGCGGCGCAGATTGAGGTTCTTGATGATAGCACCTGGTCTGAGGTCGAAAACTTTGGTAATAACTTCTTCGATCTTTTCGGGGGCTACTTTGCTGGTGCCATAGGTATTGACATGCACAGAAAGAGGCTTGGCAACGCCGATAGCATAAGCGATCTGCAGTTCGATGCGATCAGCCAGGCCTGCGGCAACAATGTTTTTAGCGATATAGCGGCCCATGTAGGCGCCTGACCTGTCAACCTTGGTCGGATCTTTGCCAGAGAAAGCGCCGCCACCGTGTGCAGCCATTCCGCCGTAGGTGTCAACGATGATTTTGCGGCCGGTGAGACCAGAATCGCCCTGTGGTCCGCCGACGACGAAACGACCGGTCGGATTAACATAAAATTTGGTTTTGTCATCGATCAGGTTGGCGGGGATAACTTTTTTGATGACCTTTTCGACCATATCTTCAGTGATTTTTGCATGGGAAACAGAGGGATCGTGCTGGGTGGACAGAACGACCGCATCGACTCGGGCAACTTTGCCGTTGCGATATTCAACAGTAACCTGGCCTTTGCCATCTGGTCTGAGGTAGTCAACCGCTTTGCTTTTGCGAACTTCGGCCAGTTTGCGGCACATGTTGTGGGCATAGTAAATCGGGGCAGGCATATAATCGGGAGTTTCATTGCAGGCAAAACCGACCATCATACCCTGGTCGCCAGCGCCGACATTGAGGTCTTCATCTTTGTCGCTGCCGTCCTGGGCGTGATTGACGCCCTGAGCGATGTCGGGAGACTGTTCGTCAAGAGCCACGAGAACGCCGCAGCTTTTTCCGTCAATGCCAAAATCGGCATTGGTGTAACCGATCTCGCTGATTACCTTGCGGGCAATCGACTGGACATCAACATAGGTTTTGGTGGTGATTTCGCCCATAACAATGGCGAGACCAGTGGTTACAGCTGTTTCACAGGCAACACGGCCATTGGGGTCACCAGCAAGAATTGCATCGAGTACTGCATCGGAAATCTGATCGGCAACCTTATCGGGATGCCCTTCTGTAACCGATTCAGAGGTGAAAAAGAAATTTTTGTTCATCGAACCCTCCAGAAACCTTAAATAAGTGGCGTGATTATAGCAGTGCGACCGGGGAGCGTCAAGCAATAACCAAAGTTTCCTCGCGCATTTTTTTTTGTGGTTCCGGCGCAGCAAAAACCGCCTTAATGCAGAACAGACCGCCCGGCCATTTACATGGCTGAACGGCCTGTTCCCCCCGTTACGAACTGCTACCGGTTGGCAGATGCCGAGGTAGTCGACTGCATCGTGGCGGATGGAGAATAGAGAACTCCTGTAACCTGACGATAAGCGAAATCGTAGCTGACTGCAAACCCGATTACGCTTGTTACCAGGGCCAGAATCAGAGCTATGACCCTCATGGTTCCCACCTCCCTGTCACAGTCACCGGGTTTATCGGCAGCATTGGAAATTTAATGAACCATAAATTAACCTGACTGTGGTATAATCTTCGCATTCGCCGGGCAACTGGTCAGACAATCTGCCAGACAGCATTCAGCACCGGCTCACTACAGGTCAAGCGTATGACGATCCAGGCATTTATCTATCATCCACTGCTGCACAGTTTCATTCTCTCGGCCTTCATGGGAGGGCTGATCGGCTACGTTACCAACTGGCTGGCCATCAAGGCCCTTTTTCACCCCCAAAAGCCATGGAAACTCCTGTTTTTTGAGTTTCAAGGCTTATTGCCAAAACGCCAGAAAGAGCTTGCCAACAATCTCGGCAAAATCGTTGAAGGTGAACTGATCAGCGTCGAAGAGCTTATTAAAAAGGTCGAGCCAGCTGACGTCGAGCCAATAGTAGAAGACATGATGCGCAACATCCGCAACGATCTCGAGCAGCAGATCAAAGACTATATTGCCTCATTCGCCAACAAAATTCCCTTTTTCAATTTCAAGGCCGATGGTTTTGTAAAATCGGTCATGGACAAGCTGGAAAAGGAACTGTGCAGCGTTCTCAAGCGACAGGTGCCGCAAATGCTCGACAGTGCCGCCGAGAAGGCATCTGAAAAAATTTCGGTTCAGGAAATCGTCATCGAAAAAGTCTGCAACATGGATCTGATTAAACTTGAATCACTGTTTAACCGCATCGCCGACCGGGAAATGGCAATGATCATCTGGCTGGGCGGCGTGCTTGGCGTCATTGTCGGCATTGGCCAATGGGCAATTCAGACATTTGTAATCGCCTGACAGACAACCCGGCAAGCCGTGGCCCGATTTTACCAGGCCAAACCAGTAATTCTCAAGCAAAGCAATAACCAGACTCTACCGCTGACTAAGCCTATGCATAATGGTTCCAAACCGAAAGTGCGCCCACCCGCAACGACAGACTACTACTTATTACTTTCTAAATATTTATAGTTGACTAAGTAGCGTTAAATCTGCTAAATTTCATTAAACATAGCGTCAAGTCACACTAAGTATCAAGGCGAGGATTTTCAGGAGTAAAAAATGAAACTCAGCTCAAGAATTATCAGATGCACTCTGGGAATAGCTCTCTTCGCAGCGACAGCCTTTGCCGGCAGCGAAACGGCCCAGAACAACCCGGCAATTTTTCAGTTGCCAGACCTGGCTATCGACGCCGAACGCTCGACTTATCAAAGTTTGATCACCAGGCCACAAGACGAGATTTCCCAGAAAGTTATTGAGCTGAAACCAACCAGCAATCCAATCGAACTGCTTCGCGCTATGAACTCGTCAATCACAATTGCCAACGGTCTTCTCGGCGCCATTTTCACTCCAGAACTTCGAGGATTCGACGGCAAACACACCAAAGTGCTTGTAGACGGTAACCCAATGAATACCCCGTGGAACAGCACTTCATCCTTGTCCGGTTTCCCGCTGCGCCGACTGCAAAAAGCAACAGTTATTCCCGGCGGTTCTTCTCTTGTTTACGGGCCAAACGGTATAGCTGGCGCGGTGAATCTGACACTGCCTTCAGCAAGAGACCTTGAAGGCCTGACTCTTCTTCAGGAAATCGGGGGTCTTGGCACCCGTCACCAGGAATTCATCTATGGCAACGTATCACATCAGAATGAACACCTGTTTGCCCTGTTCATGGATAATTACGAAGGAACACGAAAATACAAAACCTACGGCACCGGCGGAAACAGTTCTGACAACAACATGCTTATGTACCGAGGTCGCGTCGAAACAGATAATGGCTTTGTTCTTAAAGCTACAATCCTTGAGAGCAAAGGGTCTTTGAGCGTTCCCAATTACCTTGAAAAATTCAGCCCATGGGAAATGTCTCATCATGACTTTGTTGTGGAAAAGGACTTTGGCCATGATCGCAACATGGTTTTGCGCTTTTCGAAATATAGAGATTACAGCGCCAATCAGCCGTACACCGACTACACACTGGCGGTGGCAACAGGCACGATCAATCACGCTGATGATGTAACCATTGAAATGAAGACCACCGAAGCGCTTTACAACTTTCCGCTTGGTAAAAAGCACTACCTCACCATCGGTGCCCAGAAGCAGGATATCAGAGACAGCGGGCATAGCGTAAAGGCCAAAGCCGCCGGCAAATGGCTTGATACTGACGGGTATTTTATCAGTGATTCCATTAAGGCAAACGACAATCTCAACATACACCTGGTTGCCAGATCAGACGAATCTTTTGAATCAGAATCAGAAACAGCCTGGTCAGCAAATGCCGACTACCGGCTGAATTCAAGATCAAGCATCGGGATGGGCGTCAGCAGAACAGTCAGATTTCCGAATGTTCAGGAGCTTTATCGCGGCAGCAAAGTATTTGGCAACGAAACCCTTGAACCGGAAAAATCAGATAACCTCGAATTCAGATTGGCTCACAAGATCAATAATGAATGGCAGGCTTCTCTTGCAAGATTCACCTCTGACATCGAAAACAAAATTACCCAGACGATATCAGCGGCAGCAGCAACAATCGCTGGAGTAGGCACTCTTAAAGCCAAAGATGCTTACTATAAAAACATTGATGAAGCCAGAATTGCCGGCTGGGAACTGGGGATTAACGGGGTAATAAATGACAATTTTGATGCCTGGCTGAGCTACACCAGACTCGACACTGCCGAAGACCGAACGAACAGCTTAAGACTGGTTTCAAAACCTGACTTCAAAGCCACATTCGGTACTCTTTATCACCAGAACAAAACCAGCGCCATGCTTACCGTAGAACATCAGGGCAAGATTCCTGCAACCAGAACCATTGATTCCACTGGCGCCGCAACAAAGTTCGACAATGTTGACGCATCAACCTGCCTCAACATTGGCATCAGAGAACAGATGACCAAAGATTTCGCACTTTACATGAATGTAGATAACGTGACTGATAAAGATGACATCGTTCAGATTCAGGCTTCTGACACAAAGAATAAAGCAGGGCTGCTGATGGACCCGGTTTATTATCGTGACGGTCGCGTCTTCACCCTCGGGGCAGAAGTAAAATTCTGACTTTTTTCGTAGGCAATACTGAGCCACTGTCTAATTAGCCATCAAATAAGAATTCGGCACACCACTCAAACGACGAAGGCAGATCCTTACGAAGGGGTTAAAAGATGCTTAACAGTCTGATGAACCTAATCAACGCCGGGGGGCCGGTTATGTACCCTCTTTCAATCACAGGGTTACTGATTTTTGCACTTGGAATTTATCAGATAACCTGGCTGACGATCTGGACCTTGTCAAAGGACAACTACTCCTGTTCGGGGGCGCCAAGATGGGCCAGCAAAGCCATTACGATCGCTCAGCAAAAAACCGGTTTTGGCGGTCTTACTGTCCTTGAATCAATCGAACTGTGCTTTTCGCGCATGGAAGACTGCCTGACCCGAAGAATCCCGGCCATGCGTTTTCTCGCGCAGATCAGCACCCTGATGGGATTTCTGGGCACCGTCACCGGCATGGTTCGTGTGTTTAACACAGTGGCGAAGCTTGGTGTAGTTACTCCCGCAAACCTGGCTGGCGGCATACACGAAGCTCTGTTTACCACGGTCTACGGGTTGGTTCTCGCCATAATTGCCTGGGGTTTTGCTTATTGCATCGAAGCGCTGTCGCGTCGCCACCTGCGACAGCTTGAATTGTTGGTTATCACCGAACTCGAAAAGGTGACCCCGTCTACACCAGTGGTTAAGGGAACTGCTGATGCGTCTTAGCCGGAAAAATACCCGCGAAAGCTTTGCAATTGATCTGACCACCTGCTCAGACATTATTTTTACCCTGCTCATTTTTTATATTCTCACCCAGAGCTTTGTTACTCAGGTTCCGCTTAATCTGCCACAACTGAAATCAGAGACCCAGACTCTTTCAGAAATGCCTCTCCAGATTGAGATTTCTGCAACCGGGCAGATATCTTTTAACAAAACTATCCTGCCCCCCGACTGGGAGATCGCTCTCAGCGAAAAGCTCAAAGGCATTGCCACAGACAGTATCTTTCTGATTCTGGCAAACCGGCAAGCTCCGGTTGGGACAGCCATCGAACTGCTTGATCGATTACGCCTGGCCGGCATCAGCAATGTATCGTTTGGCGGGATACCACAAAAAAATGACCCTTCATCAGGCACAGACCAATGATGCATGCCGCCGTGCAGCTGAACAAATACACATTATGGGCAGCAAGCATAGCCGGCAGTCTGCTGTTGCAAATGCTTCTCGCCCATTTTCTCTGGCAGGTCTGCATCTCTTACGATCGGCGCACCCAACCAAAGATTATGGCAATCAATATCAACCCCACACCACCACCTGCCAAACCCCTGGCGCCTGTAACAATAACCGAAAAGCCACTCATCTTTGAGCCTGAGTCACCGACAAACAAGCCCCAGATATCTGAACCAATTACCGAAAAGCCACTTTTGCCCATATCAGAACTGCCGGCCATAAAGCCTGAGGCGCCCCCAGAAGCCCTTAAGACCGAACCATCTAAGCCGGCCACGAAAATTTTAAAACCCGAAACCTCAAAACCACCAGCCCCCCCAAAAATTAAGGCAAAAGTTAAGCCAGACCGGCCGCCGCTCAAAAAGACCACCATAGTCTTTAAAGAAATCCCAGAAAACCAGCAGACGCACTCTGTAACCCAAATCCCTGTTGCCAGACCGACCATTGTCAAAAGCGAAAGCAGCGCCACCGGGCAACCCAAGGTCAATGCAATAACCGAGCCCGGCGAGCTGGCAGCGGCAACACCGGTTTTACCCCAAAAAGACTTCAGTTCATATCTGCAGAAGATCTATCGAATAATTGAAAAAAACAAGCGGTATCCCACCGACGCCCGCAAACGTGGGCTACACGGCAAAGTGCTGGTTTCTTTTTCTATAAATTCTGAAGGCAAAGCTACTGATGCCACCGCGCAAGACACCGTCGCCCCAGAATTACAGCAGGCCACGCTGAAGTTGCTCCTCGGCCAGAAGTTTCCTCAACCTCCGCCCGACTGGAACACCAGGTCACGCATCAACATGACCATAAATTATTCAATCAGGTAAACGGCGCTGAATCATAGGCTTGGCAGACCACCGGCAACCCCACTCATCGTATGCTTCAACTACAGACATTCTTAAAGATTTCTCGATCAGTTCAAGCCGCAGCATTCAGGCAGCAGAAAGGCTTGAATCACCAAGTCAAACGCTTAACGAAGCCTGCCATCTGGAATCTGCAGACAGCATTAAACTTACCATTAAGATTAGCCGATGGATATTGTCTGCTCAATTTATGAACAATCAACTTGGCATACATTTTGCATATCACCAGTCATTCAAAAATAAATGCACACTTTTTAGGCAGCGAAAGGAAGCAGAAATAACCACATCATGAGAAAAACTAAAATTCTGGTCACCCTTGGCCCCTCAGCAGAAGAAGAAAGCGTTTTGCGCGAATTAATCGAGGCCGGCATGAATGTTGCCCGCCTGAATTTTTCGCACGGCGATTACGAAGAGCATGGCGGGCGGGTTGCCACGGTTAAAAAATTGCGTGAAGAGATGAAAATGCCGGTGGCCCTGATGCTCGACACCAAAGGCCCCGAAATCAGAACCGGCCTCATCGAAGGCGACCGGATTCACCTTGAAGCCGGCAAACAGATTACTTTGACCACTGATACGGTCACCGGCAATGCTGAACTTTTGAGCATCTCGTTTGATCGCCTGCCCTCAATGATCGAAACCGGGTCAACTATTCTGCTCGATGACGGGCTGATTCAACTGACCGTCGAGGGCATCCCCGATGACCGCCATATTATCTGCAAGATCGTCAACAGCGGCAGCATCAAGTCGCGAAGAGGCGTAAATGTTCCAAAATTGCAGCTGAACATGAGCAATCCGACCCCCAAAGATCGTGACGACATCATTTTTGCTGCCCGCAATGATTTCGATTTCATTGCCGTCTCGTTCAGCGAATCAGAAGACACAATCAGAAGAGTCAGAGCCATTCTCGACGTTGAAGGCAAGCCTGACATCAAGGTAATAGCCAAAATCGAAAACCATGCCGGCCTGAAAAACTTCAATGACATTCTCGAAGTAGCCGACGGCATCATGGTTGCCCGTGGCGATCTCGGCGTTGAACTGCTTCCCGAAGAAGTTCCGATCGTTCAAAAAGAAATTATCAGACGCTGTTACATGGCTGGGAAACCGGTTATTACGGCCACTCAGATGCTGCACACCATGATTGAATCACCACGGCCGACCCGGGCCGAAGTTTCTGATGTGGCCAATGCGGTTTATGATTTCACCTCGGCAATCATGCTGTCAGGTGAAACCTCGATCGGCAAATACCCGGTCGAGTGCGTAAAGCTCATGGACAGGGTTTCGCGCAATACTGAGGATGCCATCGACTATAAGCGCATTTATAACAATTTTGCCGCCAGTGAAGAGTTTTCTGACCGCACCAGCGCCGTAACCAACGCGGCGATCGCCACGGCCTACAATCTGCATGCCACCGCGATCATAACCGTCACCGAAACCGGTCGCACTGCTCAGGCTTTGTCAAAACTGCGCCCAAGCATTCCGATCATTGCGGTGGTTTCAAACCAGCGGCTTTATAACCAGCTCAGCATCAACTGGGGTATTATCCCGATACTGGGCAGTCACTTTAAAAGCATCGAGGAACTCTATCGCGAGTCGGTGCGGCTCAGTCTGGCAACAGGCATTATCAGTGACGGCGACACCATCATTTTGATTGCCGGCATACCGGTTGGCCGCAGCGGAGGCACTAACATGATCAAGGTTGAAACAGTCGGGCATGCCGGGCACAGCCAGCGCCGTCGCCGCGAAGACGAGACCTCTGAAGCCAAAGCCTTCAGCCTCGGCCAGGAAAAATCGAGCCATAACCATCAGCTGAAGTCAGGTGGCACTCCCCTGGATCTGCTGACCCGACCAGTCGCCCAGTGCCCGCATCGATATTAACAACAAAACGTTCAAGTCTCATGAAAGCTGAATTATTGCTTTCGTGATCGAGGGCCAATATAAAACCGGGGTTTCTGAACAACAGAAACCCCGGTTTTATCTATAAGTTCAACCGGCGAGAAACGCCCTGACCTGGTCAATGAAAAAGCAGTTCTGTTCGAGACTGCCAACACTGACGCGCAGGCAATTTTTCAGCAAGGGGTGCGCACCGACATCACGAATGGCGATCTCGTTATTTTTGAGGTGCTCAAAAAGCGCCGCCGACCGCGCACCGGCGCTGAAAGTAACAAAATTGGTATGGGTCGGGTAAACCTTCAGGCCGTCGATTTCCTGCATTTGCTTGAACAATTCGTGCTTCAGGGCCACTGCCGCCCGGGTATGACGCAAAAACAGCTCGCGGTTCATCAGCATGGTCATGACGAAGGCCTGCACCATGATACTGGTGTTGAAAATCGTCTGCACCTTGCGCAATTCGGTAATATTCTGCGGCTGGCTGAGAACATAACCAAACCGCAGACCGGCCGCCGAAAAAGATTTCGAAAAGGATCTGACGATCAAAAGATGACTGAAATCTTTGATGCGGCTGGCCCAGGTGATACCGCTGAACTCAAAATATGTCTCGTCGAGCAGTACGAGCTTTTGCGTATTATTGAGCACGTAAAGAATCTGTTCATCACTGATCAGGTGCCCGGTCGGATTATTCGGATTACAGAGAATGCCCAGCCGGCAGTTATCAGAGTTGAGAATTTTGACATACTCACGTTCGTCAAACGAGAAATCGGGTCGAAAATCCATAAATTTGATGCCCAGCCCAACGGCCTGCGCATAGGTCGAGTAGTCAAAATACGATGGCGCCAGGGAAAGGGCAAACGCAGCGTCATTCTCGCGCACAGCCAGAAAAGCCGCGTAGAGCATGTCGTCGGCGCCGTTTCCCCAGAGAAGATTGTCGCCGGCAAGGCCATGGCCGACGTATTCGACCAGAGACTGTTTCAGTTCATTGGTTACGCCGCTGAAATAGCGATTCAGGGTGATATGCTGCATCGTCTGATGAAAAGCTTCATCGATAGCCTGGTAGGGGTCGAGCACACTCTCGTTGAGGCACATCATGTTTTTCTTACGGGGTACCGAAATATCAGCAGGCGGGCCGGCCTTAAGCAAATCGGTTCTAAAAAGATTCATGGCAGATTCCTTTCCTGACAGGCATTTTTAAGGGCATTTTAACAGTCTTTATGATACAATTCAATAAAACATTCAACGAGGAGTCGATGCATGGCAGGAAAACGTCATAACAAGCAGGACCCTGGCTGCGGCTTCTATCTGCTGCTCATCGTCATCATCGCCCTGAACGCCTATTTTGACAGCAACGACAAAAAATCCGGATCAGGCACAACCGGCCGGGCTCCCAAAACAGATGCCGCTGTACAACTGATATCAGACCAGTCAGATGAAGACCTTCTTGCCTGGCAAAAAAAAGGCCGGATATCGAGCATAATTGACCATGGCAAGGGCAGAACGGCTCTGCACGTAATCGCCCAGCTCAACCGCCACGAAATTCTCAAACAACTGCTGGCCAGGGGCGAACCGCCAAGCCCCCGCGACAAAGGCAACGCCACCCCGCTGCACCTTGCCCTTGAGAATGGGCACAGCGAAGCCGCTGGCCTGCTGTTAAGAGCCGGTGCAGATTTGCTGGCAGTCACTACCAACGGTTACAGCATTCTGCACCATGCTGCCCGCTACGGCAATTACGAGGTTGCAAAAGCTGCGATCAAAGCCGGGGCAAATCTATCGGCCGAAGCCTATGCCGGCTTTACTCCCCTGCACTATGCCGCCCGCGAAAAGCACCTAAAAATTGCCATACTCCTCTGTGAAAATGGCGCAAACACCGATGCCAGAATTAACTACGGCTGGACCCCTGGCGATCTGGCATTCAGCAAAAGCCCTGAAATCACCAGATATCTTCACAGCCGGGGCGCCTATTTCAGTCAGCATGTAATTATAAATGAATTTAAACTCGTCGATGGCTGGCCTTTTTTTGCTGAAGACCAGATTATTGCCATTCCTGACGACGAAGATCCTGTATTTAAAGCAATAGACGCAGACGCTCCCGAAGAACTAGCCAGACTGCACAACGACAAGTGCAATCTTAAAATCACCAGCAAGGCCGGCACCCCGGCTTTGTGCCTGGCAATCGCCAACAAGAAACTGCAAGCCGCTGATTATCTGTTGAAAAATGCTGCCGACCTTGAAGCCGCTGATGCCAACGGTCGAAATGCCCTGCTTTACGCTATCGAATTCCGCCAGCCTGCCCTGGCCAAAGAAATCATCAAAAGAAAACCGAACCTTTCGCAGGCTGATCAATCAGGCAACACCGCTCTACATTACGCTCTGGCAAGCTCGCAAAATGAACTGGCAGTTGAGCTGATCGACCATGGGGCTGATATTTTTGCCGAAAACAACTTTTCGCGGGGCATGATCCACATTGCCAGTGAAAATTCAAATTCAATGATGTTCGAGATATTGATCAGTAATGGTTGTGATGTAAATAAAGAGGACATACACGGCAACACCCCCCTGCATCTCGCTGCCAAAAGCGATAACATCGCAATTATTGCCGCCCTGCTGAAGAACGGCGCAGACTTCTCAGCCGTCAACAACAAGAACCTCAAACCTGAACAGCTGGCAAAATCAGATGCTGCCAGGGCGCTGCTCAGCAATCGGTTCGAAATTGAGGGTCAGAATCCGGCAGAGCGCCAGAAACCGGCAGAGGTTAACATTCTGCCATTGCAGCCCAGGTGAAGGGCGGCATGACGCAAACAACTGCATCCGCAAAGGCCCTGCGTCAAATACGCCCAAAACCAATCACTCTTGAGCATATCTTGCGTTTCTGGGCGCTCGCTGTGTTGTTGCCGGCCGCCGCCGTCTTCTGCCTGCTGAACTATTCTGAACAGCAAAACCGCGAAGCAGCTAAAGCCAGTGTCACCGACAATCTGCTAGAAACCTTTGACAACCTTCAAAGAGCCTGCAACCCCCTGAATTATTTTACCGATCAGATCGCCCGCTGCGAAAACCACGCTGGCCTGCCAGAGAGAAACGCGCCACTCTTCGCAACCCGAGATGGAGTTAGCGAGGTAGCCGGAAGACTGCAACGCCTCTTCAGCCGACAAATGAACCACGATCTGCTGTTACTGATAACCTGCGAATCCGATCTGCAAAGCACCAGAATCTTCATGGATCCGGTTCGGGTTCCTGATTACCCCAGACCAGGGTTGCGTGCCGCCCGCGAGCTCATGAAAGAATATCGCAATGTGGCCACCGGCAGCCCAAAACCCATGAGCGTCGCCAGCCGCAGAATTTTCAGAAGTATTGCTACAGCCGTTTTTGGAAGTTATTTTGATCCATTGAATGCTGACGATGATTTTAGCATCGGCTTCAGCGATATGGCTGGCGGAAATCGTATTTTTTCGGCAAGAAGACTTGTGAAGTCTGCCGATGGCAAAACCATATTCAGTTATCTCGCAATTTTTCGCGAAGCAGAAAACATGCTGGCCCACAGTTTTTCTCTGGCCACCCGACAACTGGCAGACTCAGACTTCACTTTCAGACTCAAAATGCTGCCAGCCAACCCTTTTCCATTCATTCATGAAGACATCGACGGCACGCTAAAACTCTATGGCCCAGTCGATTTTGCCCTTTTGACCACTGGGTCGTTCAAAAACCGCGATATTCTTAAATCGCTGCATCAACGGGGCATCATGACCTATCGGCCGGCAATTTACCCACACTTCGAAATCACAGCACCACATCAAACCTTTGTGAATCAGGAATACCCGGTGCGGCCCGGCTTCGTCATCTTTTTGTTTCTTTGCCTGACATTGCTGTTGACCAGAAATTTTCATCAACAGGGCAATATGCATGTAAATATACGCACCAGACTGTTTCTTTCTGTGCTGCTGGCAACAATCCTGCCAACCACCACCTTTGTCTTTTACATGCACCGGCACATAAAACGTGACTTTTTGCGCCGCCAGCAACAGGTGGGAATGCAGCTGAAGAATCATCTCAAGCAACTGGAACTGGCGGTCAGGTCTGGAGACCAGGCGCATTATTCAGGCTTTCAGGCTTTTATCAACAAAATGCGGGAAGTCGCCTGCTCATCAAGCAAATCTGAGTTGCAGCACATGCTCCAAACAGGCCTGGATAAAACATTCTCTGGAATTGGCCTGCTGCGCAACGACGGCATGCTGATCGAAAGCCTCGATTACGAAAAGATTTATGTAATCAAGCTCGAAAAGAAACTGCAAATTACACGCGAATTCGTCTATGCTTCGATTATCAGGTTTTTTCAATATATGCGGCTGTTGCAGGATTCTTTTCTAAAAAACCTGCAGGCTGATTCAAGAGGCAAAAAACTGCTGGCCATGGCCGAAATATTTCCGCCGATTGATGTCGATAATTTCTGCAGCTATGAAGGAACCTCACAAACCTCAAAACAGGATTTCGGCAATTTCCGGATGATGAACTACAAAATGTTGCCTCAACAATCAGCAACGGGCAGGCATGGCGCAGTTCTGTTGTTAATTCAGGATATTCGCGAACTGGCACACCTGATCATCGACGAAATGGCAAGACAGCCTGCCTTCTTCAGACAGAAGACAGAAGAAGGGCTTATTGAAACCACCGTCATCAGTTGCTTTGATCTGAGGTGCACCACCCCCGACATGAACAAGATATGGCCAGCAACTCGACCTGCCGGTCAGAGAACCATTGAAATGGCCCACCGACTGGCTCTTGGAAAAGCAGAACGCGAAACTTTCAGCGTCGAAGCCGATGGAACACCAATTGTCACAGCAGCCAGAAAGATGGCAGGTTACCCGTTGATCGCCATAGCTGAATGCCGCATGAGCAAACTTGGCAGTTACGAATCCCTGACTTTGGCAATAATCACCGGAATCCTTTTTTACATATTGATGTTGCTCAGCATTCTGGTCAGTATTCTAACCGGATTATTCACGCCACCAATCGAAACATTGCTGAGCGCAGCAAAGCTTACTGGCGCGGGAACCCCGGTTCAGATCAAAAACAGTTTTAAAAACGAATTGTCTCATCTGACCTCAGAATTCAACAACATGAATGAGCAAATCAGGGAAAGAGAGCAGCTTGAAAGGTTTATTTCTCGAGAAGCCGCTGAAATAATCGTTTCAGAGAGTCGCGAGCACATCGACATTGCCCCACAGAAGGTTAAGCGCAGCATCGTTTTTATCCACATCTGCGATTTCAGCCGGCTTAACACGATCCTGACCCCTGAAGAACTTTTTCGACTGCTGAACCAGTATTTTTCATGTGCTGAAGAATGCCTGAAAGGCACAGGCGGCCAAATTGACAAATACATTGGCGACGCGATAATGGCCGTTTTTGCTGAACCGGCCGCAGGCGGCAATACGGCCGCCAGTTGCGCCTGTATGGCCGCAGGCAACATAATTTCCAGCCTGGGCACTCTTAACCGTGCACTTATTGAAAACCAGTTGCCGGGTATCAGGCTGGGCATAGGCATCTCGAGCGGCGAAGTCATTTCTGGCCGCATCGGCTCATACCAAAGTCGTCTCGACTATACGGTGATCGGCGACCGGGTCAATCTGGCGGCGCGACTCGAAGCCGCTTCGCACTTTGGCTCTGAAAGTCATATTCTCATAGATGAAGAAACAATGAAACAAGCGGGGCATTCTTTTGCGAGCCGCTTTTATGGCGAAATTGCCATCAAGGGAAAATCTCTGCCGGTAAAAACTTATGAAATCATCATCTGAATTCGTCACTCTGCAGATCAACCGCAGCCCTTTTATAAAGATGGCGCCGGTGCTGCTCTGGGTGATTGCCATTTTTGTACCGGTATTGGCCGGGCGCAACCTTTATCTCGACACCTTCAAACAGGAAGAAGAGCAGCTCGTTTCGATCGGCAGAGACCAGTTGATGACAAGAGCACACGAACTTGAGGCACGCCTTGAGCCAGAACAGATACTCAAAAAACTGTTGAACCTTGACTACTACAGGGCTGCCTACGAAAATATCATCAGCAGTGACAATCATGAACCGCTGGCTTCGTTGCCCCTTGCCCGGGCGCTTCCTGATTTCGATGGAGATATTATGGGCCAGCTCGCTTCTTTTAGCCTGTTTCTCAGCAACCACAGCGGTATCAGACCTGCTTTTGTTATGGGTTTGCACCCTGATCCGCAACACTGTGGCCTGTATCTCGTCGATGCCAGCCATACTGATCAAGACCCAGTCGGGCCGTATCGTCAGGAATTTTCGAAAATCTGCAAGTTTCTCAACGAGCGCTCGACCTATAACGAAGATGAGCCAAGGGAACTGCGAACCTTTGAAAGATTCAGTTTTTTTTCTGACTATCTCGGCATTTTTTATCATTTCAACACGCATTTCTGGTTTCTCTACAATTCCTTTTCGGGGCTCTACCGCGAACGCCTCTATCTTGTCAGTATGCGGCCGCCTTTCGCAAAGGGTCAGGGCAATCATATTCTGGTCGGCATTCTCGGCAGCATGCAATCACCCGAACCGATTTTAAGAAAAATCTGCTCTGACTTTTCAGATTCGGAAATTAGAATCACCACGGGGCGAACGAACCAGAGACACTTACCTTGTTTTTTCGAGGAAACCGGTCAGCTTTCGATGCTCATGGAACTGCCCGAATTGTTCAGAGTAGGCTTTAAGCGCCCGGAATCGCCTGATCAGACTGGCAATCTGGTTATCAAACTGTCAATTTCAATAGATATGTCGCGCAAGGCATTCAAGGCTCATGTCGGCCGCCTGAATCTGGCGATTCTCGTTTTTCTCTCATGCACCTTTTTGCTGGCGGCGGGCACCAGTCTTGGCAGAAACAATATGCGTACCAGTCTATCAAGGCTGATTACTGCAGCGTTTTTTGTCAGCATGTTTCTGCCCCTTTCGGGGCTGGCATGGCTGGGAGCCGCCAATAGCAGAACCAGCCGTGAAGTTGAGTCGCAACACGTCATTCACCTTGTAAAACAGAAGCTCAGGGAGAGCGAGATCGCATTTCGCCTGCAACGCTACCGTCAGCAACTGCTCATGTATCATGTCAGCCAGGTACTGGCCGGTATGTCACCAGAAAGCTGGGGCAATTATGTCGACCGGTTTTTCTTCAAAGAAGGTTCCTCGGGGTTCAAGAAGCATTTTGACAATTTTTATCTCTATTCTGCAGGCCTTGACCGCGAATTCTACCGCGGTCAGAGAGCCGAGGAACGCTTTCGAAAAAATGAGCTTCCCAATGTCTTATCGGGTGCTTTCAAGCAGGCCCTGCTGCATCTGGGCGCATTTTCTCACCTTTCTGAGGCCGGGCGCCAGAAAATAGCACAGGTGGCCGACTTTGCCAGCGGGATTGTTGAAGAAATCGTTTCGCCCGAATTTTTCAATAATCTGTTCAGCAACCAGGCAAACCTGACGAATGCCACGATTTTGACGCGCCGCGATCTGCTGACTGTGTTTTTTTTGCGAACACCACAGCGTCTGACAGGGCTGTTATGCCTGGTTTCCAACAGCCTTCTCACCACCAGAATCATTGATGAAATAAATGCCTGTGGCAGTTTCAAAAACCGCTTTACCATGCAGAATCACCGTATCGAAATCGACTTTTTTTCGATCAGTGAGTTCTATGAGCGTCGCCTCTCTGACCGCTACAACCCTTTCGCAGGGCAAAACCCTCCATTAATGCCCTTTGCTGCCGCAGATGCACTTTACAGCAATTCCGACACCAGCACGGTCAACAACCTGCATCTCAATCCGCCACACCTGCTGGTAACCGACACCATACTCGAGCGCACTGTCTTCGTCATCGCCCGCATCACCCCACCTGCCGGTAAAATTTCAGAAGTTTCCGGAACCCTGCTGTTCGCACTGATCGGCATAATCAGTTGTCTGGCTCTGGCGGCGGGCATTTCAAGAATTATCCTGATGCCTGTTCCCCCTTTCCTGGAAGCACTCAGTAATATCGAAAACAACCGTTACGACTGGCATATCGATCTACGAACCGGTGACGAGTTTGATTCCCTGGCCGCTTCATTCAACAGCATGAAAATCGGTCTTCTCGAGCGCAGAAAAATGCTGCAACTGGTCTCGCAAACGGCAGCAGAGGCAGTTAAAACCGGCGAAAATATTAAAAACAAACCGATCAGAAGAGAAGCGACTATTCTTCTTTCTGACATCAGAAGCTTCACCAGCATCAGCGAGACTCACAGCGCCGAAGAGGTCGTCGAAATGCTGAACAGTTATTTCACACTGATGTGCCCGGCAATCGAAGAGCAGGGTGGACAGGTCGATAAGCTGATCGGTGACGCCATTCAGGCGGTATTCTTCGCAGACAACAGCCAGGAAAGAGTTCTTGCCGCTGCCAGGGCGGCTCTCGAAATGCGACGGCGCCTGACGGCCTTCAATGCTGACCGCGCCGCCAGAGGGCTTTTTACTATTAATAACGGTGTGGGGATTGCCAGTGGCACCGTGACTACCGGCCTGACGGGTTCAGCAACCGGCAAACTTGAAGCTGCGGTATTGGGTGAGCCATTGCAAAAAGCCGCCTGGCTTGAATCTTGCAGCAAATTTGCCCGGCACACCTGCATCATAATCGATGAAGATTCATACAACCATATCAGAAACAAAGCGAGCGTGGTATCATTCGCCATCGAACTGCCAGACTCTCAAGAAGCCATTACCCTAAATGAACTCCAGGATCTCTGAATGTCGCGAACTACGCAGCGAATAATCAGCCCCGCCAAACCCGAAGCCCAGCGGTTGCCAGTTTCGAACGGTGTCGCCTGCACATTGAAGCTACAGGCGACCTGGTTATCGAAATGCTGAATTAACCAAAGTTACTTCTTTGCTGCAAAGAGGTCGGCTACGGCTTTTTTCACCCGGTCTTCGGCGGGTATGAAAGGCAGGGTAACGTGATTGCCGTGACCGCCGCGGTTAAAGGCAGAGGTGACTTCGATGGCATTTTCACAGCGCCCCCATGCACGGCGTGAGACCCCGCACATGGTATCCCAGGTGATGGCCTGCAGAATAATTTCATCGACACGGCTGCTGCCATCAAGAACCAGACCGAAACCGCCATTTATCGATTTGCCAATGCCGACGCCACCGCCGTTATGCAATGAAATCAGGCTCATACCGCGGGCAGCGTTGCCGGCATAACAATGGGTGGCCATTTCAGCCATAATATTGCTGCCATCTTTGATATTGGCGGTCTCGCGGTATGGGGAATCAGTGCCGCCGGTGTCGTGGTGGTCGCGACCGAGCATTATCGGGCCGATCTCGCCTTTGCGAACCATATCGTTAAACCTGAGTGCGATCTTGACGCGACCCTCGGCATCCTGATAGAGGATTCTTGCCTGGGTGCCCACCACCAGCGCATTTTTGGCTGCGTCCCTTATCCAGACGTAGTTGTCGCGATCCTGAGCACGACGACCCGGGTCAATGCAGGCCATCGCTGCCTGGTCAGTTTTTGCGAGGTCTTCAGGGGAACCGCTCAAACAAACCCATCTGAACGGGCCATAGCCATAGTCGAAAAGCATCGGACCCATGATATCTTCAACATAGGAAGGCCAGATAAAACCATCACGCGGATTCTCGCCGTTGGCGCAAATTTCTGGAACCCCAGCATCAAAAACCGAGCGCATAAAGGCATTGCCGTAATCAAAAAAGTAGGTGCCACGCCGGCAAAGAGTTTTGATTGCCTTAAAGTGCGCCTTCAGAGTTGCATCGACCATTTCTTTGAATCTGGCCGGATCTTTGGCAATCATCTCCGTGCGTTCGGCAAAGGTCAGGCCCTGCGGGCAATACCCACCGTCATAGACCGCGTGGCATGAGGTCTGATCGGAAAGAAGCTCAATCGGGATATTCTTTTTAACAGCATGCTCGAGCAGATCAACGATATTGCCGTGGAAGGCAATAGAAATGCTGCGCCGCGCCCGCATGTGCTCGTGCGCCAGTTCAAAGGCTTCGGCTGGCGTTCTGGCAATTTTGGCCACCCAGCCCTGTTCATGCCGGGTATTGATGCGTGATTCGTCAACTTCGGCGATAATGCCGACTCCGTTGGCAATTTCAACCGCCTTGGGCTGAGCACCGCTCATGCCACCCAGACCCGAAGATACAAACAGGTGACCGGCAAGATCTTCATCAGGGGCTATGCCCAGCTTCATGCGCCCGGCGTTGAGAATCGTATTGAAAGTACCATGAACAATGCCTTGTGGCCCAATGTACATCCAGCCACCGGCGGTCATCTGCCCGTAATTGGCAACCCCAAGCTGCATTGCCCGGTGCCATTCAGGCTGATTGTCAAACATGCCAATCATCAGGCCATGGCTCATAATGACTCTGGGAGCGTTGGTATTCGATCTGAAAAGCCCAAGCGGGTGACCTGACATCACTACCAGGGTCTGGTCCTGGGTCAGCACCTCGAGATATTTTTTGATCAGCCGATATTGCATCCAGTTCTGGCAGACCTGGCCGGTTTCGCCGTAGGTTACCAGTTCGTATGGGTAAAGGGCGATGGCAAAATCAAGATTATTATCGATCATTACCTGAAAAGCCTTGCCTTCAATACAACAGCCTTGATAAGCATCAATCGGCTGGGCTTTTATAGGGCCTGCCGGCCGAAAGCGGTAACCATAAATGCGACCCCGGGTGTGCAGCTCATGAAGAAATTCTGGTATCAGGGCTTCGTGCAGCTCTTCAGGTACGTAACGCAGCGCATTTTTCAGCGCTGTTTCGGTTTCGCCCTGGTTAAGGGTGAATCCCCGGTCGGGAGCGCGTCTGATGCCGGGTTGAAATTCTGGATAATCTGGCAGAACGGCATCGAGTTTTATCGTCATTGCATCGGCAATTGCCTTATTGTCTAACATTCCTTGCGACCTCCGGGAACTCTTTAATTCTGGCAAACTGACAGATAATATACCCCGCTCACCCTTTTTTGAGCAACAACATTACCACAAATTCATGCCCAGGCTCGGCGCTGACTCATTCGTAGCGCCAAAGTTTAAAAGCTGCGCAAAAATGACAAACATGCTAAGATTTGTGAGAGTAATTTCACATGAACAGCAGAACCTACCGCCTGCAAGGCGTTGTTTTTTTCTCTTTTCTGGCACTTTTTTCGCTGATCGTTGCCGGAATAGTTTTCTATGGTTACCGCAGCAACCTAGAAATCATGTTACAGACTTCTGACGAACTGCTCTACCAGATATCTGAAACGGTCATCAGACAAACCAGCAATCACCTTGACCCGGCCCGAAAAACCGGCACCCTGTTGCGCAAAATGATAGAGCGTGGCGAGTCTTTCTCGAAATCGCCTGAACTCATTGAAACCCTCAGCCTTGAAACCCTCGAGATTTACCCCCAGTTTTCAGGGGTTTACCTCGGTGATGAAAACGGCAACTTTGTCATGTCACGCCGACTCGAAGATGGAAACTATTCAACCCGCATCATTTCGCGAAGTTCTGCGCCATCCGGGCAGATCGACATCGACCGCGACCAGGACTGGCAGATAATCGCCACCCATAGCAGTTCGATCATTACCTATGACCCACGCGAAAGACCATGGTATATTCTCGCCAAGTCTGAAGGAACAACGGTCTGGAGTCGTGAATACAGACTCTTCACCGATCAGGTTCCTGGCATAACCTGCGCCCATCCGGTTTATGGTGCCGATGGCAATTTCGTCGGCGCGGTCGGCATTGACTTTCGACTCTACGAACTGGCAGAATTTCTGAAAAGCCTCAAAATCGGCGAATCGGGTATTGCCTTCATCGCTGACAGCGAAGGCAACATCCTTGCCTACCCCGAAAAATCTGGTGAAAACCCTGATAATATCAAGGCGCCACGTTCGCCAACCCGCGAGAATTTCCGATCTGGCCCAATCAAAACCGCCATTGATCGATTTCTCAACAACCGGCAGTTCAAGTTCACTTACGATCATAAGGGCGACCGCTTCATTGCCTCGTTTCGGCCATTTCCAGAGAAGTTCGGGCGCGACTGGATTCTTGGTATAATTGTTCCGGAAGACGACTTTATCGGGCCAATTGCCCGGGTTCATGAAACGACTTTGCTTTTTTCGTTCTGGCTTCTCATTATTGCAGGTTTTTTAACTTCGGCCATTGCCAGAGAACTGACTGACCCAATAAAGAGACTCACCGCCGAAGCCGGCCGCATTCAGAATTTCGATTTTGATGGCATTATCGATCTGAAATCACCGATTACCGAGATTCAGCAGATGGGCGAGACCATGGATTCCATGAAAAAAGCGCTCGGCTCCTTCAAGAAATACGTGCCGTCTGAAATTGTGCAAAGCCTTGTTCATGACCGCAACGAAGCAAGATTGCAGGCGCAGGCCGAAGAAATAACCCTTATGTTCACCGATATCAGCGATTTTTCTTCGATAACCGAACGCGTCACCCCCCATGAACTGATGCAGCAGCTATCTGAATATTTTGACTGCATTGCTGCCATCATCCATCAGCATGGCGGCACCATCGACAAATATATCGGCGACTCGGTCATGGCATTCTGGGGTGCGCCGGCCCGCGATTCACGTCAGGCCGAGCATGCATGCAGCGCCTCTCTAGACATCGAAAATGCTATCAGAAAGCTCAACGCACGCTGGCAAAAAGAGAACAAAGACCCGCTCAAGACCAGAATCGGCATCAACACTGGCATTTCTCTGATAGGCAATTTTGGTTCATCAGACCGTTTCAATTACACGGCGGTTGGCGACAGCGTCAATCTTGCCAGCCGGCTTGAGGGTTTGAACAAGCTCTACGGCTCAGAAATCATTGTCAGTGAATCGACCATTGCCGGAGCCGGTCGATCTTTTATTTTTCGCCCACTTGATCTCGTTGCTGTAAAAGGCCGTCAGAAGAGTGTTAGAATTTTTCAACTCCTCGGCAAGACCAGCGACACGGCCGCTGAAGAGTTTATTAAAATTCAAAAATTATCTGAAAAAGCGTTGAGCAGTTATCTGAATCGACAATGGCGTGAAGCCTACGAACAATTTCAGCAGATTCTCGAGATTCTTCCTGAAGATTCAGCCGCTGAAATGTATCTTACCCGCTGCCGCGAACTGCATGATCGACCCCCCGGCCCAGACTGGGACGGCATTTTTCGGGTGCAGCACAAATAGTTTCAGGGCTGGCGACACCAGGTAAACAAAGCCTGCGAAACATTGTAAACCAGGTTAAATCGACCATCAGGGTCACGAATGAGCATGCTGTCGAGATAGGCGGCGAATTCCCGGGGCCCTTCTTTCAGCCCGGCCTTGCGCAACATCACCTGGCAGGCTTCTTCGGGGCTGGCAAATGTCCAGCGGAAGGGGCGGCTGAGAATCTCAAGGTCAGGCAGCATGCCGCAATCAACCATGGCGTAATAAAGAACGGCAATGCGGCGCCTTTCAATAGAAACCTCTTCAATATCGAGCAACTTGCGCATCGTCGGGTTCAGATGTGAATCTGCATGCGGTATCAGAACGATTAACCGGCGCAAACAGGCATCGCGCAACCTGGTCAACGCTTTCATCAGTTGCGGTTGATGATTGCTGTCGGTGGCGATCACTCCAAGGCTGTTCAAGCACAAAACCGTGTCGAACCGGCCCGGGTCAGGCAAATCAAGCCAGCGACCATGAATGACCTCAAGGTTAGCAACACGCTCAGCAACAGCCTGCTTCAACAGATAGTCAAGCATACCAGTCGAAAAGTCAGTGACCGTGACCTGCCTGACAAGGTGGGCAAGAGGAATAGCAAAGGTTCCGGGGCCGGCAGCGACGTCAAGCACCGATTCGTCAGGGTTCCAGGCAAAGCGGCGCAAAAATTCAAGCGCGTCATTTCTCGCACCATCAGAATGGGCCTTGGCTGAAAAATCTGCGGCACGTTCATCCCAGTAGTCTGGGGTTTCTTTGGCATCGCTGTCGCCCTGGTTCAACCCCCAGCGATGCTCGTATAATTCCCTGAAACGCTCGTAATTTTCTGACATCTTCATTCTCCGTTTATCAGCAAATCATATTGCAATGTGGCACCGAAAGCAACTTTTACCAGGCAGGCCCAGCAAACGGGTCCGGGGTACAACAAAGGGACTGCCTCCGTTTGAGGCAGCCCGAGATCAGGTTTGCATCCTAATTCCCTAACAATGTGTCTCTTTTTTACGCGACCGTTTCTTCTGTCTCACCGTCAGGTTTTACAACGGCACCGGTCGATGCATCATCGCGATTGGCTTCTGCCTCATTGGCATTTTCCACTTCCCTGTTGTCAGAAATTATTCCGTTATCAATCGCGAATGAGAAACCGGCTCTGACAATCTGCGAGCCGCTTTCGAGGTTCGAAGACAGGCTGTCGATGAGCTGAAGAAATCTGTCAAGAAGAAGATTACGACGGGTGATTGCCGGCGATGCCGCCACTGCTTTTGAATCATCAGCGGTTTTGGTCGCTGCAGGTAACGAATCCGAATTGCCCGACTCATCAACCTTAACCAGGGCATCACCCTTGAGCTTAGCAAGTTTATAGCCCGAGCCATAATCAACCATTTCAGCACTGCCAGTCGCTGCCGAAAGATTGTCAGAGCTTTTGCCCGCCGAACTTTCAAGAGCGGCCTGCAATTGCAGCTTTGCCATGTCAAGGGCCGAAGAACTCGAAAACATGGATGATGATGAAGAGGATGAAGATGAAGATGATGCAAACATTGAAGACAAAGACGACAACGATGAAGAGGACGATGATGAACCATTAAGGTTCAGTCCCGACATCCATGCGGAACTTTTGAGCGATGCGGTAATCATCTTGAGACCCTTGTCGGCAGCGGTCAGCATTTCATCGAGAAAGGTTCTGGCTGATTGCATACCATTGCCCGAGGCAGATTCAGCCTGCCCAAGATAGTTGTCGAGGGCATCAACTCCGAAAGAACTGTCACTCTGTAAGGCTTTAACAAAACTGGTGGTAGCTGCTTTGAAGCCGTCAGCAAAGCTGTTCTGCAAACCAGCAAAGTCGCCGCTGATTCTTACATACATGGTAAAGCTGTACATTGCCGAGCGGGTGACCTCTTCATCTTCGGCAGGGGCTACAGCCTGGCTGGCGGTGGCTTCTGTCTTTTCAGCAGCAGGTTCGGCGACTTCTGACCCGGCGACGGATGCAACAGGCTCCTCGGTTGCCGGCACAGTTACTGGCTCAGTAATCCTGACGCAGGCGCTGCATGCCGGGGCGCTGGCCTTTTTCTGCACGGCACTTTCAACGATGGCGTCAAAGCCACTGCTTTCTGATTTTTCAGCCGCCACATCAGGGCGGGAATCGGTGTAAAGCTTTGAACTGATTTCGCTTACAGACATTTTTTACCCTCCTGATCAGCGTTCTGAAATAGTTTTCGGGGCAAGAACCGGGCAGTGTACCGATTTAAACAACGGTTCACAGAACAATAGCACAGAAATCTGCAGCATCTTTCTTTTGCGATCTGCAACGGCATTGTAACTGAACATATCTGGCTCCTTATTTTTCAGGCCGGAAGGTGGCGTTTCCTGTTCGTCTTAATCTCTAATTTATACATCGACCTCGAATACCACGGATATTAACGACGATTTCGGGCATTTAGAACAAATTAAATCTATTTATCTCTGTTTTTCTTGCATTTTCATCAACAAAGCTCTAATTTAAAAAAATGCAAAAATCTTTTATTTTATTTTCAATTGCTCTGCTATTGGCATTCTCAGGCATTCCTGGCGAAGTTGCGGGGCAGGTCAGTTTTTCTCTCAAGCCCGACCTTCCAAAAGTTTTTTATCAAGGGCGTCGAACGATCGATAATTTTCGCAATTCGAGGTTTCCGTGGCTGATCGACACTCTCACTGGTTTTACGCCAGTTTTCAATCTAATCTTCACCGCCGGAACCCCCAAAACCGTTATTCTACCTGCCATCGGGGTTAACCTGCCTGCCGGGCGCAATGACCTGCGCCTGACTGCCCTAACAGCGAACCTGATGCTTTTTCCGCCGCCCTTTTATACCGACCAGCACGAAAAGATAGAAGAATTCGCCAGACTGGTGCGGTCTCTTAACCCCGACATCATCTTTCTTCAGGAAATCTGGGATAACCAGAGTCTCTATGAATTGATCAGGAAGTTTGCCGATTATCATGCGGTGCTGATGCCAAGCCCACTGTTCAACCATGCCGGGCTGCTGACCTTGAGTCGGTTCAAGCCCGAAAGGTCTCTGGCCTGGAGCTATCCGCTGACTTTGCATCACAATTTTGAAGAACTGATCGCCCGCAAAGGTTTACTGCTTGCCGAGATCAATTTTGCCGGTGAAAAGATCGCGCTGCTCAACACCCATCTTTATTCAGCTGGGCTGGGCGTGCCCTTTAAGCCCAGTTTTGGCCAATTTGCCATCTTGCAGCGCCACATTGAACTGCTGGCAGAATTGACTGTGGTTGGCGGCGATCTGAATTTGCAGCCCCAGGAACTGGAACCACTGCTTAAAGATGGCATGCAGCGTGACGACTGCAATCTGCCGACCGCCGGTGGCCCCAGCCGCCGCAGCAAAAAGCTCGACTATATTCTGGCGAAAGGCAACAAAGTTTTTTCGTTGCAGATTCTTGGCAGTCGAACTGAATGGCCCGTATTTTTTTCAGATCACAGCCCATTCTTCGCTGAGGTCAGGTTCAACCGCCCTTATTAACAATCAGACTGAAAACCCGCACTTCCTGTTTTTTGCCTCTGATTGACCCGACATCTACCCCGGCAACCGGAAATCGCCCATGCAGCGCCAGAACGATGTCTTCGGAAACCACAACCGGCATGGTGGTGCTTGAAGCCAGAGAGCAAAGCCTGGCCGCGACGTTAACCGGGTCTCCGATGACGGTGTGATCCATGCGAACCGATGGCGCGCCGATGATTCCAGAGATTACATGGCCTGAATTAATTCCAAAAACAGGTTTTAACGTAGTATTGTCAGAAAAGATGCGGATGATCGATCTGGCCAGACCGGCTGCTGCTATGGCAGCTGCCCGGGCGCCGTCATTACTTTGATGCGGGAAAACGATCAGCAGTTTGCCGCCGATGATTTTATCGACTTCGCCGCCGACGGCGTGCGCCAGTCGGTAGAATTGTTCGAGGGCGAATTCAAGCTTGCGCTGCACCTGCTCGACCGGTGCTGAAGCTGCAAACTGGTCGAAACCCTCGAGAGCAGCGAAAAGCACCGTAATTTCTTTCTCGGTGCCATTCCGGGCTTCCTGCAGCAACTCCGGATCAGCTGCCAGGCGCCGCACTGCCGGCGAAACGAATTTGCCGAGGGTGGCGCGTTCGCGTAACCGTCTGGCCATCATGTTAAAGGCCCGCGATATCGACCCGAACTCGTCTTCACGCGAATCCATGAGTTTGACGCTGTAATCAGACCGTTCGATCATGCCGATACCCCAAAGCAGGTGTTCAAGGGGGCTGCTTACCGAACGACTTACATTTACAGCCGCCAGTGCTGCGAAAAGAATAAAGAGCAGGGCGCCCAGCAGAAGCACTATGGCACGCCATTCTTCGATTTCTTTGAGAAACCCGGTGGCCTGACGGCCGCCAACTACATAAAGAGTAAAAAATCGGCCGGGTAAAACGTAATAAAGAGCGTCTTCATTGCCGGTCACCTTCTTTTTTATGGTTCTGCGGCTACGTTGGCCAGCTTTAAGCAACATGCCCAGGCGCACCGACTCACTGGCTCCGTCAAAAAGCATGTCGCCGCGCATGCTGCCGTAAGCTTGAATAAATGGCGCCGGCTGACGAAAATAATTAACCGGGTCGATCCAGGCAAAAACTGATCGTCGATCATTTTCAGACTCATCAGGGTTACGGTTTGAACTGGCAAAGACTCGCGCGAGGTAAACCCGGCTGATCGCAAACTCATCCCATGAAATTCCACAGAAATACCTGATCATGTTGTTTACCCACACGGGGAAAACCGCAAAATTTACCAGGCCGATCGAGGTGCGAAAGTTGTTTAAGCCTTCAAAGTTGATCAGCATCGAATAAACCTTTTCGGCACCAACCGAGGCAGCAACGTGGCGGCGAATTTCTTCGAATTTGAATTGTTCGAGGTCAGTCTTTTTGCCTGGCGCCGACTTCGTCAGCAGACCGCCAACAAAATCTGCCGGCCTGAAGAACCGCTCGACTGTCTGGCGATAAAGATTGAGAATGAGAAAAATCGGGTCAGTTTCAGGCAGGAGACTGGTGGTGAAGGTCATGCTCTTGTAACGGTCGAAAAATCTCGTAAAACCGCCGGCACCCATTACCACTACTGCGTTTGCCTTACGATGGTTGTCGGGTGCAAGATGCAGCCCTTGCAGAAAAGGCTCGAATAGCTTCACTGCCAGGCTGGTGACCATACTGTCTTTTGCCTCAGGCAGCAGCAGTTTTTGTTCATGAGTTGCCGAAGCAATTTTCGGGGGAGAGACGCGCAAAGAGCTCGCTTCAGCGGTCTCTTCGGCGCTCAGAGCAGCCAGAGAGTCATCGCGAATAACCAAGCTTCGAAAATGCTGCAAAAGATTGGCATGAAACAGACAGACGCCAGAGTCAACGCCACTGACCAGATTATGCAGATTACGTTCGAGCTTCAGCCTGCCGCTCTCTGATGCGGCTGTAAAAATTAACCGGAACACTGATTGCCCCATCATGAAGGGCATAAAAATAGCTGACAGACATGCAATAAGCAACACTCTGCCCACAGTGAGCTTCATGGCCCGGCTAAAGCAGAAAGTCTGAATAAAGAAAAATAACGCCATGGAAGCCGCCGCCAGAAACATCAGGCTGCCAGTGGTCGAGCGCTTTTCTTCATGCATTATCAGTGACGAATCAAGAATAGCAATCGGCAGCATACCGTTGCTGAACATTGGCCTGCCAACCAACCCGGCAAATTTGCCCGCCGCAACCACACCGACGTTAACGGCATGTTCGCCCACATTTCCATGGGCAATTTCGAGGCATGAATTACGAATCGCCGCAAACACAGGCTTTTCCTGCAGGCTGGAAAAATTTGGATCGGCAATGAAGCGGCGGCCGGCCACATCATAAAAAGCCATGAACACACCGTTGCGGGCATTTCGGCCGAGAAACGAGCGCAGCGGGTAAGACTGGGGCAATCCGGTCAGGTCATAGCGTGAAAAGAAATATGCTTTTTTGCCGTTGATCAGGGTCTGGCTGTCCCAGTAGAGGCAAATGATTCCACCGATAGACTCAAACAAAGCCGGGCGCGAAGGGCGCAACTGCTTGACGCCGACCCGATCAGCCGCGCAACCCAGATATTCTGAGAGAAGTCGGTCGGCATGGTTTACTTTCTCTGCGTATTCATCTGAGAGAAAAACATCCTTCTGTTCATGCGATACCATGTGGTCGATTTCAATAAAGTTATCGACAAATTCGCGGCTGGTCTGGCCTTTTAGATTTACAAAGCGGTCAACATGCCCGAGGTTGTCGGTAAAAGCGAGAGCCAGGCTGTGGGGTGGCAGGCTTTGCAGAAAGAGGGGTTCTTTGCCTTCGGCAAGCAAAGAACCCGGGTTCTGATACAGGCGCTCACGAAAGTCGTCAAACCTGCTCTGCAGCTGAAATTCAAAGTTAGCCTCACTGCGCATGCGCTCTGTAAGGTTGTAGGCTTCAGAAAGCACTGCAAATTCCTGGTCAGGGGAGCCTGTCAGATGCACTTCAAGTTTGAAGAGCATAAAAAACACCAGTATAAACAGCAGTGCGTAGAACAGACCGGCAGGCAATTTCATGTTTTCGCCTCCAGGTCAGTGACTTCGAAATTTTCTTCATCGACGTGCAGAACGAAATCGTAATTATCGACCAGCTGAAAAACCTGTGGCGAAACGATTATTCTGGTGAATCTACCGGTTCGCGAACGAGATTCAAGCTCTTCAGCTGTATTTCTTGCCACACCAACTACCGTGTAATCGCGTCGCTGACCTGCTGTAACCGTTCCGGAAAGTAACTGACCAGCCTCGATTCCCACGCCGATCGAATAAGCAAAACGACCCTGAGTCTGCCGCTGACTGATGATTTCCTGATGACGGCGAATCATAGAAGTACCGGCTGCCATAGCTTTTTTGCTGGCTTCTTCAAGGGTCTTGCCGTGAAAAACCGCCAGCACCGCATCACCGATAAACTGCTCGATCAAACCATCACACGACCTGATACAATCAGACATGGCCTCAAGGTGTTCGTTAAGCATGGTCACCACGTCGCGAACCTGGTTATTTTCGCTGATACTCGTAAAAGCACGGATATCGGAGCAAAGAACCGCGCCAATACGGTTCTCGAGACCGCCGTATTCTTCAGATTCATTGCGAGAGACCTGTAAATCGAGAGTGGCTGAAACAAAACGTCCGAGGTTACGTCTTTCTTTTAGCCCTTCAACCATCTGATCGAAAGCTCTGGTCAGAACCCCGAGTTCATCTTCGCGTTGCAGATGCAGCTTAACCGAATAGTCTTCATCGGCGATCTTTTTCAGACCATTTTCTACACCAGCCAGCGGTGCCACGAGATAACCTGATGTCAGCCGCGAAATAGCCACTACCGGAATCGCCATCAGCAGCACCACGATCGAAAGCAGCAATTCCTGGCGAAAAGCTTCGGCCCGCAGCGCCGAAAAATAAACGATGTTAACCAGCACTGCAGCCCCCGATTTGGCGCAGGGGTAAGTAATAGTCAACTGGTCATCGCTCAGGTCAACAAGCTGACTGCGGGTCACCGCAACCATATCTACCATCCGGCCGGCCGCATTATTGATCAAACCGGCCTCTTTGCTGCCCGGCGCAGGAAAAGCCATTCTTGCCTCGCCCTGATCGAAAAAAACGATACCATAAAAACTTTCGGAACTGATTTTCTGCAGGCTCTTCACCGTCTCGCGCAGGTAATTCTCAAAAATCCGGTTGACGTCAAACCGGAAAAAATACCAGTTGCGCGGTTTGCCATCTACCAGAATAAAATTCTGGTAGATCATCTGCTTTTCATCGCCGAGATCGACAAATTCAACATCACCGCGATTGCTGAGAAATATTCTCAGAATTTCGCGGCCGGTTCGGCCGTGAAATATGGACATCTCGGGTTCCACGCCCTCCATCATTTCAGGGGTCAGGGCGAAATAGGATTTTCTGATCCAGGAATCATAAAATGCGTGCGTCTGAGCCTCGGCATCGGGCGAATTTTCGGGGCCAGGCATCACGAAACAACGCGATCTGGCAGGGGATTTATCGGGTGGATAGATATAAACGGCACCTATATTAAGACCGGCAGCTGCAAATCTTTTGTGAATATGTGCCACCGCTGTTTCCCAGGCGGATTCATCCCAGAGGGAAATATTATTAACCCAGGTCTTTTCGCTGGTCCATTGCCGGCAGGCATCACGAAACTCTGTAAGAATGACTTCGCCAGATGCATCGGCTTCTTCGAGTCTCTGCATCGCATCTTTTATCGCTTCCTGTTCTCTACGAAACAATGTTGAGTCGATCTGAAAAATGCCTGAGACAAAAAATACCGCCAGCGGCAGAATACCCACCACGATAAAGGTCAGGTTCAGCCAGTTTTTGAGGCTGATGCCGATGGGGTGCCCCGTGATGAGAACCTTGCTGAAAACCAGTATCCAGCTTGAGAAAAAGAACAGGCGCAGCAAAAAGCTTACGGCCGGTTCCTTCAGGTTCATTTCGGGGTTATCACGGCTCAGAACCCAGATTTCGTAGGGTACTGCGTAATCAATGAAATCTCGAAGCAACCTGATGCCATGGTAGTTAACAAACTTGCCGGCCGGAACGAGTCGGTCACGTTCGAGGGGCTTGCGATTCATCATTTCGCAGAGGCTGAGAATTCTCTGGCGTTGTTCAGGCGGCACATGTTCGTCAAAAACCGGCGTGGCATTGGCGCCCGAGAATTCAAGGGGCATGAGAACCGAGCAAACGTCGGAGTTTCTCTGACTCAGGCTGTTGGCAACATTTCGCATGACTGCCAGGCGGTTGAGAGGGCCGGGCGAAAACAGCTGAACATAAACCAGACGACTGTGGTCAGGCGCTTCAATGAAATCCCAGAAGATAAGATGCATTGCGCCTGAGAACATAACCCGCGAAACTTTACCACGCCGGTAGTTTTTTAGCAGATGAAAATCTATAACATCGCCAAAAGCTCCACGCACAAGGCTGTTCATGCTCTTCAGCTCGTCTTCGGTCTCAATATGTTTTGAGGCAAGTCCTTCGAGAATTCTTTTAAAAAAGCGCTGCTTTTGGGTAGTGAACCCCGGGCCAGACATCATTCGGACTCCGGAATTCTCCTGATAAACTCCGGCATATACGGCCGTCGGCAGCAAATTTTCCGGAAACGCCGCTCGCAGGTCTGCCTGATACTGTTCGGCCGAGAAATTTTTAGAAAACCCGGCACGCTGCCTGGCTCTCTTCAATCGAAAGAACCTGTATCTGATCTGCAACTCAATTGACCATAACGATTTGAACACCTGCAGATAGTTGCCGGCACGGTGTTCCCATTTCAGCAGTTCGCGTTCATGCTGAATAATAGACCGCTGGTGCTGGCTGTATTCGAGCAACCCGAAGGGCAGCATGGTTAGCACAAAGGCAAACACCAGCGGCAGAACCATTTTAAATCTTCTCTTCATTGTGCCTCTCTATAGAAAAAAACATACTAACGCATCTTGAAAAGTTTATCCAGCAACACCAGCAAAGTTTACAAACTTTACAAAATGCCTAAAAACAATTAGATTCGTATGGAAATCAAATAAGGAAACTATGCATGCAAGAATCAACCGGATGCCTTGGCCGGCAGGTCAAATCGGCCGCGAAAACAGCCGGAACCAGCGCTTGCCGAACTATTGAGTCTGGGTCGTCGTTTTTATCTAAGCTTCAGCCAGTGATCGGCGTCGCCTTCGTGATGTTTCTGATGCTGCCACTTGTTCTGGCAACCGGTTGCTGCAACCGGCAAAGCCCGATTGAAGAGGCCGGCAAGGCTTATCAGAGCGGTGATTTTGCCCGGGCCGCAGCCCTGTTTGCCCCAGCCGCCGAAAAAGGCGACCCTGAAGCCCAGGCAAACATTGCCTTTATGTATTATTGCGGCATGCATGTCGAGAAAAGCCACAAGCTGGCAGCCGAATGGTATCGCCGCGCCGCTGACCGCAATCACCCTACCGCCCAGTTCAGCCTTGGCACCATGTATGAGAACGGTGAGGGCCTGAGCCGCAGCCTTGAAGAGGCTTATTTCTGGTATAGTCTGGCCGAAAAGCAGGGCGACAAAGACGCTCAACGCCTTCGCCGCGAGCTTGAACTCAAGTTAAGCAAGGCACAGGTAACCAGCCAGAAAAAGCGGGTATCAGACTGGAAACCTGGCAACTGATCAGCCGTCGTGCGTAATTTTTTCGATCAGTTCTTTGAGAACGCTCGGAGCACGATCATGATCGATCTGACAGGTGCCGGCGGCGTGATGACCACCACCACCGTATTTCAGCATCAGTTCACCGATATTGGTTTTTGAAGACCGGTTGACGATCGACTTGCCCACTGCATAAACAGTATTCTGCTTCTGAAAGCCCCAGAGAATGTGAATAGAAATATTGCAGTCAGGGTTGAGGGCATAAATCATAAAGCGGTTGCCGGCATGAATCACTTCTTCGTCGCGAAGATCGAGCACGATCAGGTTATGATAAATCTTCGAGCAGCGCCGCAGTTGTTCACGAAACTTGTCTTCCTGTTCGAAATAAAGATCGACTCGCGCTTTAACATCGGGCATTTCCATGATGGACTCAATGGTCATATCCTTGCAGCAGTCGATCAGATCCATCATCAGCTGGTAATTTGAAATTCTGAAATTGCGAAAACGGCCCAGGCCGGTGCGTGGGTCCATAAGATAGTTCAGCAGAACCCAGCCAGTCGGTCGCAGAATTTCATCAACGCTGAACTGGGCTGCGTCAGCTTTGTCCACTGCTTCCATCATTTCATCAGAGATGTGGGGAAATCGCTCTTTGCCGCCATAATAGTTATAAACAACCCTGGCAGCTGATTGGGCTGATGCATCAATAATGTGATTGGCACGCTGACCTTCATTGCGAATCGTTTCGCTGAGATGATGGTCAAAAACCATATATGCGCCCTTCACGTAGGGTAGATTGGTGGTAATGTCGCGGTCGCTGATTTCAACCTTGCCGTCTTGCATGTCTTTGGGGTGAACAAACTTGATATCATCTATCATGCCCATGTCTTTGAGCAATACAGCGCAGACCAGACCATCAAAATCACTACGGGTTACCAGGCGGTACAATTTTTCCTCGGTCATAAAAGCTCCAGCTATAGGTTTATGAAGTTACTCTAACATGCCGGCCGCCGGATTTCCACAAACCTTTTCAACACGAGAAAATCAGGCTTAGCTTGCCTTTGCCACGCCGGGCGTGTAAACTGAAGTGAAGACAACGAGGAGACAGATCATGCACCATTTCCCAAAACCTGCCAGACGCTCAGGCGTTGCCATGTTTTCGGCAATCTTCGTCATGATTATCGTCGGTCTGCTGGCACTGCAGTTTCATTACATGACCCGGCAGGCTCAATCTTCAGCGCACCGCTTTCAGACTTCGGAAATGGCACGCCAACTCGCTGCCGCCGCCATGGAAGAAGCTTTTATGTATGTTCACAACGAAACCGCAAACCCCGGCAGCGCCTTTTTCAAGAAACTCACAGGGCGCAGCAACGATATCGACGGGTCGAGCACCAGCCTCGACAACAAGAACAGCAAGGGCGTAACGGTTCCGGTGGCCCTGACCCTCGCCCAGGCGTCAACCATGCCGATGGGTTCACGCCTGAACATTGACGCCACCGCCCGCATCATTGACTTTCGCAATTCAGACAGCACAGGCGCAAAATATTACGGAAACGAAGGAGTAGGCACTCTTGAACTGCGCGTCATTGCTGAGCCGAAGCCCGAGTTCAGAAAGCAGATGCAGGGCGCGTGCACCATCACCAGACACCACGACTACAAGGTGGTAGCCATTATCACGCGCCGCACTAATTCAACCCAGCGTTCAGCTTATGCCGGCAGTTTCATTCTTGATTACGCGCTTTTCGTTCGCGACGGCCAGGAAGAATTCGACGCCATCTCTGGCCTGAGCCTGAACCCGGCAAAACAAAAGCTCACCATTGATCAGACTGGCCTGACCTCAGACAAAGCAGGCAAGATCTATCTTGGCAACCGGCGTAACAGCTCTGTCTACCTCAATATCGACGCTGCCCGCCAGAATTTTATCCCCGAGCCACGCAAAAAAGAAAAGATCCTGCAGGTCGATGACCAGGCGGTATTCAAGCTGCTGCCACAGTTTTTTAACCAAGTCAGGGCGCAGGCCGAAAAAGCGGTTAAGAGCAAGGGAGCCAGCTTGAAAGGCTTTTCAATGTCAGGGCATTCGGCCTATTTTGAATATAAGCGTTACCCGGTAACAGATGAAGCCCTGACGCCAATCAAAGACATGAAAGACTTTCGCACCGCCACTCTGGCCGGTGAAGCCAAGTTCAACAACCAGAAAGAATCTGCTGAAGTTTACCCCGGGCTGGTCATCAAACCAGAAGCCGGGCTGGTAGATGTTCTTGAGGGTGATATCCGGCAACGCTATTTTCATTTCGGCTATTTCTATGTCGATATGACCAACTGCAAAATCTGGGTTAAAGCAAAAAAAAGTGGTCAGTCAGAATCTGAGACCATCGAAATCACCGACCCGGCTCTGATCAACCAGTTTAAAAACCGCCAGATTCCATGCTTTGACGCCGATCACTTCACCGGAATCACCGACAATTCAATTGATCTGCGCTATATCAAAGACAACATTGCCAATACATATCCCGAAGTCATCTGCCGTATCGACAAAGAAAACCGCTATCTGCAGAATGCCAACTCGACCCTCCCCCACCCCGGCATGTTCCACTTTCGCAATTCAGGATCGCTCGACGACGCGACGCTGGCATCGGTTCCCTTCGCACAGGTCAACCTCTGGGCCCGCCGCAACGTAACCCCACAGCAACTTCAGGAATTCGGCATTTATGTGCCCGGCCAGAAAAAACTCAATCTGCGCGGTATTGTGCAGGTCACCGAAGCAATTACCCTTGGCGCCGAAGGCAATATCGAGGTCGAAGGCAGCGGCGTTCTAATCGCTCCGGGCATCACCATTTCAGGTGGCATAAAAAAGAAAGATGCTGATTCTGCGTGCGTGCTGCTCACGCGTGGTTACCCGATCACGGTCAATACCACTGAACTCGTTGAAGCGGCCCTGGTCAGCATTGGCAGTTCGAACCGCAATGGTTATGTAGTGGCGAACAAAAAGCTAAATCTCAGGGGTTGCCTGGCAGCCGACCGCCTCAACCTGGCCAAATGGGCAGAGGGCGTTGAACACAAGATTCAATACGACCCTGCTTTCAAACGCGGTGACGATCTTTATCAGGTCAACCTGGCCCGTTGGGTTACCTTTGAGAGGATGGTCGAACAGGACGAATGAAACGACGCGCTTTTTCGCTGCTTGAAATAATCATTGCCATGGCATTCCTGTCGGTAGCTATTCTATCCATGTTCTGGATGAACCGGGCCTCAAATCAGGGCTCAATGGATGCCTACTATGAATTTCTTGCATTTTCGCTGGCCCGGGAGCCAATCGAAGTCTTTCGCGGCTTCGGCTATGACTACCTGAAAATGATCGCCGACGGCAACGTGGCGCCGCCAGCCTGGTATCCGGTCGGCAGCTTCAATGATATAGACTTCAGCCTGATGTCAGACATGCAATACCCTGCTGAAGCGCGGTTGTTTCAGCGGCAGATTGAATTAACCCCGGTTAATTCAGGCAAACTTAACGGGATGCGCATCAAAGTCACCGTGGCAGTCAAAGGGCAGAGTCGCGTTGAAGTCTGGATGAGCCGCAAAAGCGTTTCGCTTGAATCAATAGTCATGGAGCGCCCGAAATGAACTCTATCGCCATGAAACGCCGCAGCGCCTTCACCCTCGTCGAGATAATGATCGTTCTGATCTGTACTGCCCTGTTGATGGGCCCAATTTTTCTGGTGTTGCGCTCAAGCACCCGCACATCGCTACGCGGCATGCTGCGCATTGATACAACCCTCGAAGCTCGTCGGGTCATCAAGCAGGTTTATGCAGACCTCAAGATGGCATGCTTCCCGCTGCCATACAATTCGATTTATAACTTTGACGATGTAATGCAGGTCAGCGGCACCCCGCCGCATAACTCATACAAATTTTACAGTTTTCCGATTCATCAGCGCCTCAACGACATTTTTTCCAGTCAGCTCTCCGGGGTTAATTTTCGCGACGTCGCCGAAGTCCATTACCGGGTTGAAGACAGCAAAGACCCCGACAATCCTTTCATGAAGCTGATCCGCACTGAGGCATTCGGTGGCAAGGTCAATACAAGAGTCCTGACCGACCGCATCAATTTTTTTGAAATCAAGCCGGTCATGATGCAACCTTACGGCAAAAACCAGTTTTATTTTCTTGTCACCCTGCAGTTGATCGATGCGGTACACCCCAGCGAAATGAAGGGGCGTGTCGCGGGCGCCAAACTCGATGAATTGCAGAAAGACGTTATTCTTGCCGACTTTTTCGACGTCGTCTACCCTGAATTTTTTCACGCAGCCTGGAACCAGACCCGGGTCAACCCGAACTGGCACACCCAGTTGCGCAGCCCCGCAGCCCCCTGAAAAAAATTTTTCTTTTCCTGCAACAAAATTTATACCTCCGGCGTAAGTTGGTTAGAATCACAATTGCAGGAGGTTCCCTCATGTTCAGTTCAATGATCAGAAGTTCACTCTTTATAACGCTCTTATTGATTGTTTCGGTTACCCTTTCAGGCTGTAGCGTTGATTTTGCTTCGATTTTCAGCAGTCTGAAAAACGTCATCGGCAACATCAGTTCAGGCCTTGGTGGCTTCATAGAAAAAGGTGTCACCGTCGCCAAAGACTTCATCGGCAAAGCCAAAGAATTCGTCACCCCCATCCTGGAAAAGGGCAAAGAAATTTACGAAAAAGTAGCCCCGATTGCCGAAAAGGTCAAAGATGGCATAGACAAAGTTCAGAACGTCGTCAACAAAGTCAGTGAAACAGGCAAGGCCATTACCGATTTCGGCCAGAAAATGACCGAAGGCGGCAATGACGCGGTTGGCAACAAGATCGACAAAACCGCCGCGACCGACGAAGTGGTTGCTGACCCCGACAACGAAGAAAGCGTCATTACCATCAAACCGGCCACCACCACGGGCACTGGCGCCAACGCCCCCGCCACCACCGAAGTAGTTTCTGCCCAGGAACGCGACGCCACCACCAAAGCCGTAACCAGCAACGTCAACCAGATATCTGCCGCTGTCGATACTCTTTCAAAGAATATCAAACAGCTGAAAGTCTCTGATGCCGAAAAGAAAGCCACCGAAGACAAGATCAAAAAGCTGCGCGACAATATGCAGCAGATTCTCAAAGATCCGACTTCCAAAGATTCCCAGGCACTGCTTAAAGCCACACAGGCTGACGCCAAAAGCCTGGCCGACACCGCCAAAAAATACGCAGACATCGCCAAAGGCACTGTAGACTCGCTCAGCAGCGTCGTAAAAAGTTTCGACAGCACTTTCAAGAGCATCAATGACGTTATCTCTTCCTTCAAAAAATAACCCACCCAGGACCCACCATGACCAACCCCGAAAAAACTGAAATATGCCAGAAGTGCCTCGAAGCCCTGACCGGCTCTGAGTCGCAGCATCTTCCCCCCGAAATGCTGCACCACCTCGAAACATGCAGTTCGTGCGCCCAGATGCTCAAAGTTCTTGAGCATCTGCAGCACGCGGGTTCGGCCTTTGCAAATGAATCACACCCCGACCTGAAGCTCAGTATAATGCGCCGCCTCGAACCATCTCTCGAACAGCGTCGTAACCAGGCCCCACAAGCGGCGACGCAGGCGCCGGTACCCGGGTATCTGATCTGGTTGCTGAAACTGCTGCCGGCTCTGGCTCTGATAGTCTTCATCGCTGTTTCTTCGACGACTCCGCCCCAGCCCGGTATTATCGGCAAACCAACCGATCACCAGACCACTGCGATGCTCCCCGCTGTTTTCCGGCTCTCGCTCAACAACGGACCTGCAAACGAAGTATCTCTTGACAACCCGGTCTCATTAGAACAAAACGAAACGGCCATAGTTACTGTGCCCGATGGTTCAACCCTGAAGGTCTCGGGGCCGGCACGCCTCAACGTTTTGCCACGCGGTTTTCATCTGGCCCAGGGTCACCTGCAAGCCGAGGTAATTCCTGGTCTGGGTGAATTCAAGGGCAGCACGCCGCACGGGCAGATTACCGTTCTTGGTACTGTTTTTACTGTTGATGTCGAACCCCGTCATACGCAGGTTGCGGTTGTCTCAGGCCGCGTAAAAGTCCAGGCTGACGGTCAGACAGCCGTTGTGCTCGCCGCCGGTGAAAAAACAGAGATAAGGCAGACGGCCGATGTTTCGACACAAACCGAAACTATCCCGCCTGTCGATAGTGAGTAGTAGTAATATAGTTCTCAAAAAAAACAGCTCCCGTCATCCGCGGGAGCTGTTTTTTTCTGCCTCGATACGCAGTCGGCTCATCAACCTGAAAAACCGCGACCGCAACGTGGCTTCAACCTCACCGGTCAAGTCGGCGATCTCTGCAAACGGTACTCCCTGAAAAACCCGCATTTCAACAAGAAATCTCTCTGGTGCCGTCAGTTCCTGCAACAATTCACCCGCCGAATGCCTGACCACCACTTCTTCTTCAGGGGTGGGCACATGCCCGGCCGCAACTTCTGGTAGAATTTCGCGGCGCCGCGTTTCACGCCGACATTCGTCAAAATACAGATTGCGCCCGACCGTCATCAGCCACGACGAAAACCTTTTGTCGTCTTCATAAAAATCAAGTTTGAGCATCATTCGCTCAAAAGTAGCCTGCACGAGGTCGTCAACCATTGACTCGGGCGCCCGCAGATACCGAAAAAAAGCAAGCAACTGCGACAGATAGCGGTCAATCAGCTGACTCAACGCTGCTGCATCCCCGCCGCGAATCCGGCGCACCAGCGACGCATCTTCAGCCTGGCGAATCGCTGCCGCGTTGAGGTTATTCATGGTGTTGTTTCTCCGGGGTTTGCCGAAAAAGCTTCGATTTCGCGCAACGATCTGATGCGTGCCAGGTAACTGTTATCTGGGCCCTTTCTGAATGGAACCAGCGAGACGCGCAGCCTGGTACCGACCGCCGGCATGCGGTAACCCTCGCGGGCCGGCGTCAACACAAATTTTTCGCCCTGAGTACTCTCAAATTCAATCGCAGCGTTAACCACCAGCCGCACAGTGCCTTCGCGAACCAGTTGATCAACGATAATGGCGCCACCGGTTTTTGGGCCGGCCTCGCTGCCGTGGGGAATAAAAAAGACATAAAAGGCACCGGCAGCAGCAATGAGAATCAGCAATGCCACCCAGGAACTTCTTGCCGACACAAATGAACGGATAGCGTTAAAAAAAGCCTCAACAGTCTGCGCCGGAGTCAGCTTTATTTCTTCGGCGGGTGAATGGTAGGCATAAGCAGGCTTGCGGCTTCTCTTTTTTTCTTGTTCGGCCTGCCAGCGTTCCTGAAGCGAATCTTCGCCGGTCTGAACCAGTTCGGCGCCCGGCTGAGCCTGAGCTTCAGTTTCTTCGCGCCCGGCACTGCTGCAAACTTCGCGCAATTGCCTGACCTGCTCGACAATACGGCCTTCGTGAGCTTTTTCGATCTTAAATAAACTATAAGCGTTTTCGGGGGCCGGGTTGGCCGCAAAATAGCACAACCCTGCCTCTACCAGGCTCTCATGGTCACAGCGACAAAGATAATCAGTCAGTTGCTCGCGGATCAGAGCAAAATCGAACTGTTCCATGCACTGAATGGCCATTTTCTGTTGCTCAGGGTCAGAAGAACGTAACATTGCCGACAACGATGAAACGGCCTGATTGAAATCATAGTTTTTGAGAATACCCAAAGCCACCGATTTCATCTGCACATCAGCGACTTTCAGACACTGACCGATATAGGGAAAAATCCGGTCAGGATCTACTTCACCAAGATATTCAACAGCTGCGGTGGCAAGATTCACCTGCTGACTACCGATCAATCTGGCGGCAATATCTTCAAGCCCGCGGCCGCGCAACCGGCTGAAACTGTGAAACGCCGCAATTTTAACTTCGCTGTCAGCATCTCTGTTCGAAAAAATGGTGACCAGAGCCGGCAATAATGCTGCGGCAGATTCGGCATTGAGGGCGGCCAGAATCTCGATCTTTTTTTCGCTGTTTTGATTGCTGAAGTCTGCAATCGGCGATACCACTGGCGCCGTTGCCTTTTCTGGCTTTCTGGATTCACCGCTGCCTGGTTTTTCGCCGGCGGGTACTGAAGCACGTGCGACTTCAGGCCCGGCCAGATAGGCTTTGATTCGCCCTTTAACTCTCTCAGAAACAGGCCAGGCAAGTGCCTCGCGCAAAGTTTCGGCAATAACAGGCTGTTTCAGGCCATTTCTGACTGTCTGGTCAAGTTCTGATGCAACTTTTTCGGCGTCGAGACGGGCAACCATCTGCCTGACAAATCTCAGGGCATTGCGTTTGGCAACCCAGGCCTGCAATTTTTGGGTATAGGCTGCGAATTGCCCACCGAGTATCCCTGATTTTTCGAGGAGTTTGACGGCATCACTGACAATACCCTTGATCAGACCAGCTTTACGCACCGGTGAGCGTTCGGCAATTTCGAACAATTTGAACGGAACATGGACATCCGGGTTCATTTCGAGTATCCAGCCGGCGCGAATCAGCAGATCAGAGTGGTTTTCGGCAGCAAAATATTTAAGCAGCACCGGCTTGACCATCTCAAACGGCAGAAACGGGCAATTCTGAATGCCGGCGTGGCGGTCAGAAAGGTCAGGCGAAAGCAGCAGTGCCTGAAGATGATTCAGGGCTTCTTCTTTGTCTATTTTTACCAGGCCTCTGATGGCCAGTGCTTTAATCTGAGGGTCTTTGGCGCCAAGCAGTGCCGGCAGATCGTTTACCAGCAGTTCTGGCTTCATGTGAACAATCGTTCGCAGCGCCGCAAGCTTGAGGGTCAAACTTGGCGAATTGAGGTGCCCGGCGATCAAGGCGAACTTGTCATCTGGCCAGGTACGACAAAACACCCTGATTACCCGCGCCGAAATGACCGGGCTGTTTTCGGCAGCTACAAGATCAGGGCCAAGCAGTCGCAAGCCTTTCGGAAGCCGGGCCGGCAGATCAGAGAGGATACGCATTTTTTCATTGTCATCGGCCTTGCCCCAGGCGGCCATAAAATCAGCATGTTCACTGAGCACCGCCGCATGAGAAGCACCTGCACCAGGCAGGCGGCTTTTAACCGAGTTAATTGCGTGGCTGAGCAGCATTGAGCATTCGGCATCATCTTCAACCCGGCTCAACTCTTCGAGGACAACAAGAACCTCCTGGGAGGCCCCGTTTTTAATAACCTCTTCAAGAGCAAAGATCCTGAAAGACTTAATGGGAGCCTTCAGATCCTCAATCAGATTCTGTTGTTCATTCCTGATGGTCACAGGGATATATTAGTTGAAACCGCCAAAGTTTACAAATTAATCAGGATTTCGACGTCATGGTCCAGACTCCGTCCCAGGTGGGGCCGGGCGGATTGGCGATAAAATAATGACAACGACTGACATACATACGCGCCAGTTCGTCATGGCGGTGCAACCTGACCACCGACTCAAAATCGGCAAGTGCTTCTTCCCAGCGCTGCTGGCGGTAGAAGTCGATACCGCGATGTGTATAACCGATCACCTCATCCATATTCGGAAACGACTGTTGATCGTGATGATCGAGTATCTGCATGACCCTGACCGGCTGAAGCTTGCCCTTAACTCTGATCAGATCGACCTCTCGAACCTTATAGCTATGTTTAAGCTGCTCGTAGGTCTTCTCGCTGATGAGAATATCAGCATGATAGAATTTTGTAGCGCCTTCGAGGCGTGATGCCAGGTTGACCCCGTCGCCGATTACCGTGTAATCCATGCGCTTCATCGAACCGATATTGCCAACCAGAACATTGTCAGTGGCAATGCCTATGCCAATCGCAATTGTTTCAAGATTTTTCAGCATCCTGGAGGCATTGAACTGCTTCAGGGCACGCAGCATGGCAATCGCGGTCGAAACAGCCCGGTCGGCATCTTCGCCAGTGCTGAACGGCGCTCCAAAAACGGCCAGCATCGCATCACCAATAAATTTATCGAGAATACCACCATGCAGAAATAGCGTATCAACCATGAGCGAGAAATATTCATTCAGCATAACTACAGTATCTTGCGGGCCAAGCCGCTCCGAAATCGTCGTAAAATTGCGAATATCGGAAAAAAGAATACTGAGTTCGCGCATTTGCCCACCGAGTTGAGCGTCGCTGTCCATGAGCTGATCAGCGATTTCTTTAGTCATATAACGGGCAAGAGTGCTCTTCATGCGTTTTTCAGTTGATAAGTCTTCTAGAATCATCAGACCGCCCACCGGTTGATCAGAAATATCACGCAGCGGCACTACTGAAAGATTTATCGAAGCTTTTCGCCCCTTGAGCGTCGTCAACTCAGCATCGATAAAGGCATCGGAGTCGTTGCGGGCAATGACGCGCCGCAGACTGTCGACCACCCAGTGATTATCGCCAGTAAAAAAGATATCGGCAATCTTGCCAAGCACCTGATTTTCTTCTGCATCGAGAATACGAAGGGCGATGCGATTGGCCTTTTCGATGCGGCGCATATTGTTGACCGAGATAACACCGTTGCTCAAGCTTCGTAGAATGCTTTCGCTGTAATTGTTGGCGTTGAGGACCTCGTTGAAAAGTTTGGCGTTCTCGATGGCAATCGACGCCTGAGCCGAAAAACTGCGGAGCTTGCGCTCATCCTGGCGGTTGAAAATGCCGCCACGCTTGTTCAGAACCTGGGTAACCCCGATGATCTTTCCTGATTTGTTGATCAGCGGCATGCACAGAATGTTGCGGGTATGATAGCCGGTCTTTTTATCGACCTCAGGGTTGAAACGGGAATCTTTGTAAGCGTCAGGAATATTGACCGTCTGGCCGCTGCCAAAAACACCACCGGCAATACCACGACTGGCGGGAATACGGATTTCCTGGTCGCGCATGCCGAGCGCAACCTGCGACCAGAGCTGATCGTTCTTATCGTCATAGAGAAAGATCGTGGCCCGATCGCAATTCAAAATCATGGTGACCGCTTCCATCAGTTTTTCAAGCAATGGTTTAAGCTGCAATTCAGAAGAAATGACCGATGAAATTTCAAGCAGGTGCGACTCGTTCTCACGAGCCTGCTGCGTCAGTTCGAACTGATGGGCGCTTTGAAGAACCTGCGCCGAATTGTCAGCCACCTTTTCGAGAATTGCCATTTTTTCGGCCGGCAACGGTATCTGTTGCAGGTTTATCAGCTCGAGTACCCCGATTATCTGGCCAGTTCTCGAGATTTTCACCGGCAGGCAAATCAGATTATTGGTCTGAAAGCCGGTCTGTTTGTCGATTTCAGGGTTGAAGAGCGGATTCGCGTAGGCATTTGACGAAATGATCGGTTCGCCGGTGTCAAAAACCGCCCCGGCAATGCCACGATCAGCGGGAAAACGTATTTCCTCGATAGTTTCGCCAACAAAAACCCGCGAAAAAAGCTCACCTGAATCGGCATCGACGAGAAACAGGGTGCCACGCTCGGCGGCCGCTATGTCAGAAGTGACTTCAACAAGAAGTTGCAGAAGATTATCGAGCAGACGCTCGCTGACGTTGAGCAAATCAGCCACCTGCTCGAGAATGTCGCTGAGAACCATGGCATAGTTGCCCTGTGCCGTGTTTTTTACGTTCGCGACCATCTGCTTGATCTGGGCATCATCAAGTCGGTCTGTAAGAATCCGGTGAATAATATCGGTGGCGGCTTCCATGCAATTTTCTCTGTTTATAGTTGCAAAATCCTGCGTGAGGTATTTTACTCCCGCAATGATATTTTGCACAAGCATCACTCTGACAATTCAGCAATTCTCGGTCAAGTTTGCCGAATCGAACAAAATTTTCTTTATAGAATTGCGAGGCGAGAAGACGGGATTGCTTTTTCGGAAGCTTGTGAGCGAAGCGAATCGCTGGAGAAAAAGCAACCCGGCTGATAGGCCGAAGCTTCACCTCAAAAAGGAAAACACGTTTATAAAAAACAGTTGTTGATGAGAGTTTCAATACTCACCGAGAATTGCTGCTGACAATTTCGACGGCGGCCGTTCAAGATAGCCCGCTTCACTTTGTCGAGCGGGTCTGGCTGAGTTTGTTACATTTACCCCGGTGGTTTTGGCAGATGCTGGATTTTAGAAAAATATGCTGTTATGCTATTGGGTAATCCGAAAGAACAGGAAAGGTAACAAAATAGATGCAGAAAGTTGATAAACTTTTTAAAAACGCCACCGTTCTGACTGTCGATGAAAAATTCAGTCAGTTTGCCAATGGTGCGGTAGCCGTATCTGGCGATTCAATCGTCGCCGTAGGCCCGCAGGAAGAAATCTGCAAACAATATGAGGCCGCCGAAATACTCGACTGCCACGGCAAGATTCTCATGCCCGGCCTTATCAACGGCCACACGCATGTGCCAATGACCCTGCTGCGCGGTCTGTCAGATGACCTGCGCCTTGATGTCTGGTTAATGGGCTACATTATGCCGGTAGAACGCGAATTCGTTTCGCCCGAAATGGTAACCCTGGGCACCAAAATTGCCTGCGCCGAAATGATTCGCTGCGGCACCACCACCTTTGCCGACATGTATTATTTTGAAGAGCACATCGCCAAGGCGACCGCAGAAGCCGGCATGCGTGCCATCTGCGCCGAGAGCGTTCTCAAGTTTCCTTCTCCGGATGCCCAGTTTTATGAAGAATCACTGACCCGCACCCGCACCTTTATTGAACAGTATCACAATCACCCGCTGATTGTGCCGGCCATTGCGCCACATGCCCCCTACACAACCACCCCCGAAATTTTGCAGGCCTGTGCCGCGATTGCCCGTGAATTCGATGTGCCACTGATGATTCATCTTGCCGAAACAGCATTTGAAGTCGATGGTCTGCGTGCAGAACACGGTGTTCCGGTTGTTCCATACATCAAGCGCCAGCACCTGCTCGACACCAAGCTGATCGGCGCCCACCTCGTTCACATTGACGAAGGCGAAATCCGCGAACTGGCTAAACATGGCTGCGGCGGCGTTCACAACCCGTCTTCCAACATGAAACTCGCATCAGGCACCGCACCCGTTTCAAAGATGGTCGAACTGAACATGAACGTCAGCATCGGCACCGACGGCCCCGCTTCCAACAACGACCTCGATATGTTTGAAGAAATGCGCCTCGCCTCGTTCCTCGGCAAACTGAATACCGGCGACCCGACTTCCCTGCCAGCCAAAACCATCATCTACATGGCAACCCGCGGCGGCGCCAAAGCCATGCACCTCGACAAAATCACCGGCTCGATCGAACCCGGCAAACGCGCCGATATGATTCTCGTCGATATCAGCCCGGTTCACAATGCGCCCCGCTTCATGCGCGACCCCGACGGGCTCTACGCCCAGATCGTCTACGCATCAAAATCAACCGACGTTTCGCATGTCATGGTTAATGGCGCCTGGCTGATGAAAGAGCACCAGCTCATCACCATCGATGAAGCATCACTGCTCACTGAAGCCAAAGTGTTTGCCGCCAAAGTCGATAAATTCCTGATGGAACGCGAACAGTCGCTGCTTTCCAAGCTGGTAACCATTGGTGGCGCCACCCAGGAAGAAAGCTTCGAAATTCAGACCAAGGTCAGAGTCGATGATGTCAGCGCTGTTCTCGAAAAAATCAATGCGCCCGATATCGTTATCGAGCAAAAGAAGCATTACAAGCAGTTCGATACCTATTTCCGTTTCAACAAGACCGAACAGATGATTCGCTACCGCGAAGACGAACAGATCGACGAAAAGGGCGGAATCCAGAGCGTTCGCTCACGACTCACCCTTATCGGCGAAACCAAGCATGGCATCAACCCCGAAAGCAAAATTCTGCTGTCACGCAGCCGCTACCTTGCCTCTGCTGGTAATTCACTGCGCTTCTATCGCGAGTATTTCCGCCCCGATTCAGTGTTCGAAGTTCAAAAGGACCGCCTGAGATTTCATGTTCTGTTCAAGGGCATCAAGTTTTTCATCAACGTTGATACCATGGTTCAGCCCGAAATCGGCAAATTTGTCGAAATCAAGAGCAAGACCTGGAGCCGAATAGACGCCGAACAAAAAACCAAACTGGTCTCTTCACTGCTAAGTTTCCTCGGTCTCAAAGCCGATGCCGCTATCCATGAAGATTACCACGAACTGAAGTAAGCGCTTTCCGCGACAATTCCGCAACCAAAACCCCCGTTCGCCTCTATGTGCGAACGGGGGTTTTTTATTGCAACGGAAAGCTGGCAGACGACGAATTACTTACCTGATAAACACATTTGTTCACCAGGCAAAGTCGTGGCGTTTAGGGTATGCGAATTTATGTTCATACTGCCATGGTGAATTTTTTTTCGGGCAGAAAAGCTTGTAAACGCTGGCACTGATCTTCGTATCGCGCGGCAAGCCTTTGACGGCCATAGCCGAAGAACCACGCGGGTAGAAAAGCCAGATCGCTGAACTGTAGGGGCGCATGCCACCATCAATTATCTGCACAAAACGGTCACGGAAAATTCTCAACTTGCCCTCGTCAGCGGTGAATTCAACATCTATAAAGGCCCGCGTCAGAACCTCAGGTGAATTATTATAGACCCGCACTTTGACGAATGGGTCGTAATTAGCCTTTGAATACGGGTCAGCGGCGAATTCAACTGAGATAATATCCAGCAATGATGGCTCTACAAAGCCATTCCTGGTGTCTTCAAGATTGCCGGCCGCGCCCTGATCAGACGATTCATTTTCGTCCTGAGCATAGACGTCTGCAAGAAAAAGCAAAAAAAAGGTCAGCAGGCACAAAATTGTGCAAACGATATACTTTCGCATGGTTTTAAAGGTTTTCCGCCCGAACCGATGAATTTTGGTCAATCCCGGCCAATTTATCGGCTCATCTGTCTTGTTTTTTAACCGATGATAACTGTAATGACCCTCAGAAGTAGTTTCGGTTTGCCGGTTTTTCGGGTATAATGATCAGGCAGCGGAGAAATAAACAACATGTACACCAGAAATTTGCTTACTCTATCTTGCCTTATTGGCCTTGCCATTTTTGGGCCAGGTGGTACCAGCACCGCGCACGCCGATTTATCGCAGCGCATCGACGCCACCCACATTTTAGCCCGCGAATATGAATTGCCGACCGGCGCTTTTGCCCCTGGCAGCGGTGTGGCGATGGCCGATGGCCAGACCAGTATCCGCAACGTCAGGCGGGTTGCTGTTCCCAAAAAACTCGGCCAGAAAGAAACTTTCTGGGTCAACAATATCGCGGCCGGCAAATTCGAACAGATTACCGCCACCCTTCGTGCTATCGGCAAATATTGTCACGTTTATCTCGAAGATGGCCGCGAAACACCGCAGGCCGCCATTCAAAAAGTTCAAAAGCAGTTTGACGCGCAGATTTACCCGGTTAACACTGCCTGTTTTGGCCCCGAAAACAACCCCGGCCTTGACGGCGACCCGAAAGTCAGCCTGTTAATGCTCGATATCCAAGATGGCTACACCAACCCGAACGATGGTTACGTTGCCGGCTATTTCTTTGCCGGTGACCAGATGCGTCAGGCTGACTTCGAAAGCTACAGCAAGGTCAAAAGCAATGAACGCGAGATTCTCTATCTCGACACCTACCCTTCTGACCCGAACGCAGCTGATTATCTCGAAATCGTCGCCCATGAATTTCAGCACATGATTCATAACAACCTTGATCGAGACGAAGTTACCTGGGTCAACGAAGGCTGTTCGCAGATTGCTCCGGTTTTCTGCGGGTTTGCGCCTCCGGGGCATTACAAGCTTCTCAAAGAAGACCCTGATCGCAGCCTGAACAACTGGGCAAAATGGAACCCGATGCCTGATTACGGCCAGGTCTACCTCTGGAACCAGTTCATCGTTGACCACTGCCTGCCCGACGCAACCAGTCGAGCCGCCTTTTTCAAGGCCCTCGTCTCTTCAAAGAAAAAGAGCATTGGTGGCTATATCGATGCCATGAAGACTATCAACCGAAGTTTTTCTGATACTTTTACTGAATTTACCATTGCCAACCGAGTCAACGACAAACGTCTGGCCCAGGGCCGCTATGCCTACAGGCAGAGCGTGCTGCAAAAATTCAAACTGCCCCCCAGCAAACACATTAACACTTTTCCGGTCAAAGTCAGTGATTCGGTGTATGTCTGGGGTTCTGACTCAATTTTTGCCGACATCGCAAACCTCGCCAGTCGGCTGAAAATTTCTTTTTCGGGCTACCGGCGGTTCATGGGGCCAACCTACCCAGACTTCAAACTTGCCGCCATCCTCCAGGATTCAACAGGCATTCAGCCGCCAAAACTCACCTTTTTCAAGCTCGATATTAACCCGGCCGACAAAAACCGTATGATCGGCTCGATTGAAGTTAACTGTGACGGCACTTATGATGGCCTGACAGTTGTAGTCATGGCCCTCGCCCCCGAAGATGTCGATGATGCCAGTTACATGCCGGCCTCTGGCTTTATTTATGATCTTAACTTTGAGGTCGGTGCCGCCATTGCGAATGCGGTGCGTGGCACGCATAATCTTGATATGGCGGCTTTTATCGACTCGGTCAATGGCGCCGGTGATGATTACACGGTTGCCAACATCAGAATGCGTGAACATTACGCCAATCTGCTGATCAGAACTGTCAAGCGCGACATCGAAAAAGGGTCACTTGCCACTGTTGACAGTTTTATTGAATCGGCCGGCAACAACGCGCGTCTCGCACCCTTTGCCCGCGACATCTCAGGTATGCTGCTGTTTTTCAAAAATCAGCAGAACAGCGTATTCTCTGACGAAGACCTGCAGAACCGCATCGAAATTCTTAGCAGCCTTAAGTAACCGGCAATCCAAAGCAATTAACGTCTAGCCATCGATTTCAACGCGGATACGATAAACGTTTCCGTCGCTGCTTTCGCTGACATTGCTGACCGTGCCGATCTGACTGGCCTTTGCCCTGATCGCTTCCCGATAAACGTCTTTTAAAACGGCATTGACCTGTGCCCTGGCATTGGTCGCCAGTTCTGCCATCTCGCGGGCCATCCTGGCGGCAAGATCTGAACTGCTTCCAGATGCCGAGATTGTTGTACCGGCCTCCATGGCTCTTTTTATCTGATCTTCCATCCAGGCCATAGACTCTTCGTAGATGCGCGTTACATGCTCTTCAGGCACCGCAATACTGAGGGTCATTTCCATGCTGGCGGGGTCAAGCACCCCTTTCTGGCCTGGGCCAGCGGGCATTTCAAGCCCTTCTGCGGTTTCACGGTAACCTGCGGCCAGCAGACCCGCTTTAACCAGTTCCTGCATGCGTGGCGCCGGCAAAATATCGAGCAGCGGAAAATTGAGTTTGAAATCGGCGAGGCGATCTCGCAGGGTCTGCGAAAGAAGCACTTCGATCGGTATTCTAATTGTGTATGAGCGACTCATAAATCTGCTCCTCTGAAGTCATTTTTTCGACAATGGTGCCGGCAGCGGCTTCAAAAACCGCGAATTCGCTCTCGAGGCCATAAGCGGCGGCCGCACCGGCAATATAACGCTCGTCGTCGATGCAGACGCAGCCCTCGCCCGCCCAGTAAGCAATCGCCTTTCTCACTGCTGCGACGAAATCCTTAACATGCTTGTAAATATCGGGCAACTCGGTCAGAATCTTATCAAGGCTAATTGGCAGGCCACGGGCCGGGCGGGGCGTGTGAGCGGTGGCGCCAGGGTATTGCCTCAGCAACTCTTCATTACAGGCCGCCACATAATCGGCAGCCCTTTCCACAAGGTATTCACGCAATGGCAACTCGACCCCGGCCGGTTCGTTAAAAAAACACTGCCAGGGAACACACAGCTGGCCAACCTGCTGCCACGCGACCATACAGGCCTTGATCAGCCAGTTGCCGCCGTTTTTTGCCAGCCATGGAAACGAATACGCCGAAAAATCGTTGCGACAGATACTGACGAGCAGGGCATCGGCCGGCAGCACCACCGGCAAAAGAGGTTGCTCGCCGGTTACCGGCCATAGCATCTGCTCATACAAGCGTTCAGCGCCTCGATGAGAGAACCTGAACTCCATGTCGTTCCAGAATGCTGGTTCAGCGGCAGTGAAGCGCCGCGTGTAGCCATCTACCTCAAAAGTGAAGCCACGCAAAGCAAAGGTTGAGGCAACAAAACGTCTGATCGCCGGCTCAACCATTGCCTGCCAGCGAACCGCGAATTCTTCAGAGAGCTCGAGTTCACGCGGCAGATCCTTCAGAAAAGCCTCATGCTTGATCGGCAGATTCACACGACCGGTCAGGCGATGCTCGACATACTCAAGCAGCATGTCTTCGGGGCAGAGCTCCAGTTTCACTGTTTGATCTCCCGCTTCACCGCAACCGGCTGGTTGATCTGAACAGCACCGCCGTCTTTGCGCAATTCAGGGTGATGGTCAAGACAGACGGCCGCGATTTCGCCATTGCGCACCCGGTTGGCAACGTTATCACCAAAAACCTGCCCCGCCTCTTTGAGCACCTCTTCAAGCAGTTCACCATTGCGAATCGCCTCATTAATCTCGACATTCGACATTGACGGGTCGCTAAAATCAACAATGATACGGGTAGCCCCGGTGGTTTCATTGAACTCGAAATCAAGAATGAATTTTCGCATCAGGTTTTCCCTTTCTTGTGTTCAGTCGGCCGGCAACTCAATTCATGTTCAGGGCCAAGAGGCGTGCCATTAACCATTATGACACCATCTCTGATAAAAATCTCGATTTCGCGCACAAATTTTGGCCAGCTGCGACGCAGCTCATCATAAAATGGTGTAATGAAATGCAAAGTCTGGTTATCGGAACCGATCCAGCGCCGCCCACCGGGCGACCGCTGCCGCTCAAACGGCCCGGCAATCACCAGATCGCACAGCTCAGCAACCCGCTGCTTTTCGGGCGTGGCGATTATCTCATTCCACTCGTAACCGGTAAACATGATGATTCCATGATAACCGGCAACCCGCAGTAATTGCAGCAGTTCAAACAGCTCAGTTGCCTGATCGAGAGGCTCGCCACCGAGCAGGGTCAGACCATCAGCCGCCGCCGCTATTACCTTGGCGGCAATCTCAGCAACAGTCATTTCGAGCCCACCTTGCCTGGGCTGCAGTTCTGGGTTGCAGCAGCCTTCGCAACCGATACTGCAACCCTGCAACCAGAGCGCCGAGCGTTCGCCCGGCCCCTCAACCGTCGTCTTCGCTTCAAATCTGGCCGTCTGCACCCTTTACCATCCTGTCTATGGCGTTGTTGATCAAATTGCCAAGCGAGCGTTCCTGCTCGTCAGGCTTCTGTGCCGCGAATTCATCAGTCTGCGGAAAAGCAAAACTCACAAAATTACCACCCGGCTCCTCTTGCGCCGTAAAATACCATGTTTGCGCACCCGCACGCAGTTTTTCGGGCAGTTCAGCCCCCTGCTTGCCCATCAGCAGCATGATGCGCTTATCAAGAGACTTTTCGCGAAGAAAGTGCCCGAAAAATTCACCGGCATCTTTTAAAGAAGAGGGTTGATAGCCATCAAGAACAATGATGACGTTCACCATATCTTTGATGAAAGTATCGATAAGCTTTTCTGCAAAATTAAACACCCAGCCAAACAACAGGCCGAGATGGCGTTCATGCTCGAAAAATTCGCTGAGTCTTACCTTGACCACTATGTCACGCCTGATCCTGAAAACCGCCCCAGAATCGCGTTTAAAATAGGTCAACTGGTTCTCGATAAATTTGTAATCAAAAAGGTCGAACTGCAGACTTTCATCGATATAGGCTAATTCTGAAGGCACGATCGACGAAAGGTTGCCCTTGGTCGTCAATTCATCATAACCGCCGAGCGGCAAGGTTTGCGGTTCTCCATATTTTGCCACCACCCATGAACTCTCTTCTTTGAGTGTAAAAACACTGCGGGTCCAGAAGGCCATGCCCTTCATCGCCCGGGTCATGCGTCTGAAAAACAACCGGTCGGCCGCCCTGATAAACAACGAAGGGTGGCCGATCTCAAAAATATCGTCGGCAAAAAATCTGAAATCACTGCGCCGCAATTCGTTGCCGGCATTGTTATAAATCGCCGCCAGCGCCTGGTCAACGTCAAACCCAGCCGAAGTGGCATTTTCAACTGAGAACGACTTTTCAAGGTCACCGTCAGAAAAAGCGATCTCGGCGTATTGAAAAGGTGGCAACCGCTCAAGGATCTGCTGAAATATGCCCTGCGCCTGCACCGTATCACGGTCAGCGCCTGTCAGCAGAAAAATGCCTTCGAGGCGATCAGCCCCTTCAGCATGACAGACCGCGTCGAGATACTCGTTTTCACAGGCGAAGCCGACATGACCGGCCAGTTTTTCGCCAACCGGTACCGACATGAAGCGGCTCATCAACCGGGCGACGAAGCCCGGTGGCACGGCATGACTGCCACGACGCACCAGGTCTTTCCAGAAATCGCGAGCGAAAGCATGCAGCTCTTTGTAGCCTGAGCGCTGCAAAGACTGGCGATACCAGTAAGCTATCTGATCGGGAAGCAGAAATTTCATGGCATCACCTGTCAGTCGAGATTGGCAAGCCGTTCTTCAATGTAATCCTTGATCTTGCGAACATCAGAGAAGTTGTTGCCGCAATAACAGAGAATCTTGAGTTCTTCACGCGTAACATTGCCGCCATTGAAGATGAAAGCCTGAGTGAGAATCAGCTTATAGAGCTTGATCAGCTTGCGGTCAGTGACTTCAACCTTCAATTCGTCAGCCAGAACAGAAATAAGCGCTTTAAAAGCCGTCGTGATGCGCTCATCACCAAGAATGGCCCGATCATCGCGTTCGATAGCACGTGGCAACACGGTGCTGACCACATAATCGTGCACCAGCACAAAATCATCGAGGGTGCAGTCAGATTTCCATGGCTTTTCACGGTTATGAGTGCGGCTTTCAAAAGCAACCCCCGAGCGTATCAACTCATAAAAGCAGGTATCGCGAACTGGCAGCGTTTCGGCTTTGATGATAAACCGGTCTTTCAGGGCATCGAATTCGCCAAAATCGGGGATTTCGTTGCTGGCGGCAAACATGCAGACGAGCGGCACCGGCAGAGGCCGGCCTTCCTGGTAATATTTGCGCTCGTTAATTACGGTCAACAGCACGTTGAGAATTGCCGAGTTCGCCTTGAAAATTTCGTCGAGAAAGGCGATCTTGGCGGTCGGCAGGTGCCCGGCAACTTTACGCAGATAGCGACCTGATTTGAGTTCCTGAATATCAACCGGCCCCATTATTTCGCTGGGTTCGGTGAACTTGGTCAGCATGTATTCAAAGTATTCATCCTGCTGCATACCCATGCCCTGGCAGAAAACCGAGACAAGCAGAGACTTGGCAGTGCCCGGGCGACCGATGAACAGCATTGGTTCCTGGGCGGCGGCCGCCACCATCATCAATTTAAGCAACTCGGAGCGTTTGAGAAAGAAGTCGTTCAACCGGGTGTAATAATCGACGATACGGGCGCGGGCCGCGTTGATAACATCTGTATCGGGGGTTTGATAATTCATGACCTTCTCCTGTTGATTCTCTTAAATTCTGCAGGCCTGCTGCCAGGCAGCAAAGCCTTTTTCTGCCTGCGAAGCCAGCGCAAAAGCATGCTGTATCCAGAACACTCGACGTTTTTCGAGCAACTGGTGCATTTCGAGCTTTTCGGGCACGAGATCGGCGAGAATGCCAATACTGAGAAAACTCAGCACTGTCATGGCGCCGGCGAACATTTCTTCATTTTTGTTTCGGTCAGCCTCAGAAAGCCATAGCAAAGCGCGGTTCGTCAGGTCGTCGAGCTGAAACCGCCGCTTTGGCGAACTGGTCATCAGCAGGCACATGATGATCCATTCTGCTGAACCAACAAAGTCTTCCCAGCCGCGTGGCGGCCTTGGCAGCCTGCCAAGAAGCATATCAAACAGACGCTGCTCGTCGATCGGCCGACGAAAGGCAAGGCAGAGTCTGAACAGATCACAATACATGGTCAGGCGATAAATATCCCACGAACCCTCAATCTTTAACGATACCTTGAGCGGCTCGACGAAAGCAGCAAAAGCCGGGTGCGGGCCAAATTCAGAAACCATGAGCAGCAGCAGACGCTGCGCCTTGGCCTTCATGGCAAAATCATCAGTCTTCAATGCCTGAGAGAAAAAAAGGCTCCAGTCTTTCTGACCTTCGCTGAAACGCCGGTAGATAGCCCGCGCAATCGGCTTGCCATCGCAGAGTGCCGGAAAGTCGTCGAGGCTGAGATCCTGTGTCCAGCTGCGGCCCGATAACCAGCCAGAGCCTTTAAGCAAACCCTGCGGCAGAGTTTCTTCTTCCTGGCGGTTGAACATGAAAGGCGGCCGATAAAGCTCACCAGTAAAGAAATCACGCAATGGCGTTTCGCGTATCTTTTCCATACTGAATAATTTGAGCCAGCGTGAGACACCCTGAGAAAGACCCGAATCAGCAGCCGAATCAGGCCAGCGATTGATAAGATTCATAAAAGTATCTGAGAGATAAAGCCCGGTGGTTCGGCTCTCATGAAACCTCTGGTATGAATAGGGCGATTCCTGGGTCGAGGTGAGACGACCAAAAAGATTGCGCACAGTCGGTTCTTTGAGATGAACCAAAAGCATGCGCATCAACTGCAACCTCACAGCATTAGCACCACCCAGACTGGTGCAGCAGCCAACCTGCCTGAGAAAGGCTCTCAGATTCATCTCTATGCGCGAGTAATCCTTGTCGGCGAGCAATTCAACACGGTTTTCGACGTTCATGCCACCGCCCGAAGCAACCCGCGATTCATTGAAACTGCAGAAATCACGCTTTTCGCCTGCAAATGCAGTCTTCATACCGGCAATCGCCTGTTGAAAAATATCCATATCATTGAAACGGGCCCCAAAAACCAGCAGCAGCCCGTAATGAAACTCGGTCAGAATCTTTTCGCCCCGAATCGCCGACAACAGCCGCCCCTTTTCGATCTCGGTGATTGATGGCTGCAGCAACGCCTTCGAGCCGGCATCATCGCGGCAGAACTGCAATATGCAATCAACAAGCAATTCAACGTTGCCCTGCAACACTGCCGCATTCATCATGGCCGCCAGCGCCGAAATCTTCAGACGCATGCGCCGCGAAATCTCGGAACGCTGCTGCCAGAGATCGGCACGAGTCGCGTTGCTGTTCAACTGACGATCAATTTCGAGCAATTGCTCCTGCAAAGACGAAATTTCAGTCTCACCGGGCATTGGAACGTTATCGAGATCGAGGGTGGCAGGCTTGCGGGTCTTTCCGGTGGATGCAGTCAGCCCTTCAACCACCTCGCCGCCTTCTTTGACAGCTTTCAACTGGCCAAAAGCGCCTGATTTTACCTCAATCTCAATCAGCTGCTTTTTTTTTTTGAGTTCTTTGAACTCAAATTTCCAACCTGGTTTAATTGTCTCGGCCTTCGCTGCCGCCTGCTCAACCTCAAGCGCCACAAAATCCTCGATTTGCATCATGTCTTTCTCTGAGAGGATTGTGCTCTCGATACCGGTAACGCCCTTTTCAAAGCAGAGATAGTCATTTGCCGGCACCCCAAAAACGTTATGCAGACGCTCAGATGAGAGACGCGGTGTGAGCAGATGCCCGAGAGGAACCATTACCCTGTCTTCAACTTCAGCAAACGCAGGGAAAGCATCACTGAGAATGCTGGCCACCGCGCGATCAGCCTTCTGGTCGCGGGCCATCAGAAACAAACGGCCGTCAGCGCAGCACCAGCTGCGATAATTTCGAAAATTTTCAAGAGATTCGTTGGCGATGATGGCGCGAAACCGGGTGTGGTCTTCAATTTTCCAGAAGACCGGCAACTGGTGACGATCAGTTTTGCGTAGCCCAGGCTTGATAACGAAGCCAGCCTCGCTGCTCTTCTGCGGAATATCTACCCGGCCGGTTTCGATTTTGACAATGCTTTCACCCTTTTTCCATGATGGTTTTAGGCTCAGCAATCGGCCATCTTTCTGGATAAGAACAATGCCATCAACAATTTTGAACTGATTAAAACAGCCAGGCTCAGAAATATCATGAATGCGCCAGCCGGCTTCCATGTAAATGCCTGAATGCCCCGGCAGAAGGTTGAACCAGGTAAAGGTTTCAGGGTCAAGAGTGTTGAAAACCCACAATGAAGGGTTGTTGATCTTCAGCAGAAAATACTCGCGCCCTGAATCAAATACCGCAAATTCGCATTGGCCCTGCTGTAGCATAAAGTGTTTGCGAACCGTGGTAAAAAAAACTTCGCGGTCAGCGGTCATCAATATGACTTCTTCGGCCACCGGCCGGGTCGGTTCGGCCCTGATCACCGACTTGCGAAACAGGTCAAGCCATGAAATCGGCCGCAGCGCACTGCCCGGCACGCCTTCTTCCCAGACTTTTTCGGGGGCTTCAATAGACCCCTGAAGCATGCTGCCCAGACGGCCGATCAACCCCTGCTCACCAGGAACCTGCCACCAGATTGTCCAGGGGGGGTCTTGTTCTTGAAGGAACTGACCCTTGAGCTGACCGCTCGTCGAGAAAAAGCGCACGGTCAGCAGATCAGCTGGGGTGCGCATTTTCAGATAGCGATCACTTTTACTCATTTTACTGGGTTCCCCGGGTTATAAACTGCCTCAATGGCATCAAGCTGTAGAGTGCGTTGTTTCTGTAATTTTACTACCAGTTCATCGATGCGGCCACGATTTTTTTCGATGCAGGCGCAGACATCTTTAAAAACCTCGTCGATGATGCGATTGATATGCGGCGATAACTGCGGCAGATAATAGGGGTCGGGTCGATGATCCTGAAAGGTAAACTCGCGCGGCGTGCCCGCCATGCCATAAACGGTGGCCATATCGGTAGCAATCGAAGTGGCCTTGCGCAGATCTTCAGAGGCGCCGGTCGAAACCTCGCCGAAAATAATTTTTTCGGCAGCGTAACCGCCGAGTGAAATGCCTATTTCGCTGCGCAGACGGCCCTCGGTATAAAAATAGGGCCGCTTCGAGATCGATTCAACAAAACCAAGAGCGCTGCTGCCGCCAGTTTCGAGGGTAATGCGTGTAACCTCGCTCTGTCGGCCATACAAAAAGAACATCAGGGCATGACCGGCCTCGTGAGTCGCGACCACCCGCTCTTCTGCATCAGAGAGCTTCGCAGCTTCAAAAAGGGTATTGAGCCAGGCCTGCATCGTATCTTCATCGGCCTGTTCCTTGCCGTTATTGATCAGATAACGCTTCAGTCCTTTAATCAGCGCACTTAGATGGTCACCGGTATGTGGAGTGCCCATATCGGTGGCCCGACCGGTCCAGCCGGCGAGACGGTCAACCTGGGCATCAGAAAGCCCGGTTTCAAACTTCTGGTTATAAAGTCCGAGAATGGCACGCCGGTCTTCCCATTCGGGGTATGGAATCTCAATCTGGTATTCAAAACGCCCCGGTCGCAAAAAGGCCGGGTCAAGACTTTCAACAAAGTTGGTGGTACCGATAACCAGCACCATCTGCTCCTTGCGAAAGCCATCCATTTCGGTCAGCAACTGGTTAACTATCGAATGAGCGGCCTGCGAAGCGCCATCAGAAGCACCACCACTGCGTGCCTGGGCAATCGAATCAAGTTCATCAAAAACGATTACCGAAGGAGCGGTCGCACGCGCCCTGGCGAAGAGACGACGAATATTCGCCTCACTTTCACCCATCCATTTTGATTTCAGTTCTGGCCCGCTGACAATATAAATCGCAGCATTCATGGCTTCGGCAATGCCCTTGGCGAAGAGTGTTTTGCCGGTGCCTGGCGGGCCATGAAAAATAAGACCCCGCGGAATGATCGACTCAATCTTGCGAATGGCATTCTCGTCATTCATGGCAGCGGTGGCTTGTAACAGGCTGAGAACATTTTCTCTGATCTGCTTCTTAACCTTTTCATAACCGGCAATGTCACGATTCAACTCGATCTCAGAAAGCGAAACACCACCACAGGCGGTATAATCGCGCAATTCGCGCATATAATTGCTGAGCATATCCTTGACGCCAGGGTCAAAATCGGTCTTTCGGGCAAAAATACCCATAATTTCCCTGAACCGAACGGGGTTTAGACCAGAAACGAACTTAAAAATACCCATCAGATTGATTTTATCGACGGCGAACTTGCGCGCCTCGCCCTCAGTTATCAGGCTGGCAATGCGATTACGCGCTATTCCAAGCATCTCGCAGCGAGCAGGGAATGCCTGAGAAATCAGCTCTGGCAGCGGAAAATCAGGGTCTTCAAACGCGATCAAAGACAGCATCGGGTTTTCATGAATAGTGGTCATGATTTCGCGGGCTTCCATGGTCAGGCCACCCGGCATCGTCGAGGTAATAATATCGAGATACGGCAAAAAGAAGACCTTATTGGGTTCGGTGTTGTTGACCAGGTCTCGCAACTGCGAAACAATGCGACTCAGCCGGGTTCCCTGCACCGGGCCGGCATCGGGCAATTCACGCCCGTCAATAATGCTGACACTTTTACCATCAGCCGCCAACCGGCGCTTGATAATCGTCTGCAAAAATGGAATTATCTGCTTCTCACAGCGAACCAGCACCGAAACCTCTTCCTTGAGGCGGGCGCCGATAAAACGCAACTGGTCCTGATAGCATTGCTCGACGGCATCGAACGGTGAAATTTTGCGGGGCAGCTCATTCAGCAGTATTTCCAGCATTGTCGTTCTCCAGAGTGCGGGTTTTCGTCAATATACAACAGCTACCCTAAAAGGGCAAAAACCTCAGCGTGGCGACGGCGCAAAAAAGCGGGCAGCGAGCAACCCAAGTTCAAAAAGCAGCCAGGTCGGCACCGCCATCAGCACCTGACTGATTACATCAGGCGGGGTCAGAATCGCTGCCGCCACAAAAATCGCTACAATAATGAAGGGCCGCATCGCTGCCACCTTTTCGGCGGTAACCAGGCCGGTGCGAATCAGAATGAAAATCAGGGCCGGGCACTGAAACATGATGCCGAAACTCAACGACAGAAGCCCGGCCAGATTGATGAACTGCTCAAAACCTATTGCCGGCTCGAGATACGGAGTCTGAAACCCCACTGAATATGCCATAATCAAAGGCAGTATCAGGGCAAGAGAAAAAAGCGTTCCGGCAGCGAATAACAGACAACTGATCAGCAGCAGCAGCCCGGCATGCCGCCTCTCTGTGTTATAAAGCCCCGGGGCAATAAAACCCCATAACTGGCGAAGTATATAAGGTGCTGCCACAAACATCGCCAGAAACAAAGACATTTTCAGCTGCACAAACAAAGGTTCAACCGGAGAAAAATAGCGCAATTTCATACCAGGCGGGCATAACCGCCCCACCAGCACTTCAGTCAGACGATCGGAAAAATAAAAAGCCACCGGAAACAGCAGAGTTACGCTGAGAAGCGCTCTGATGATCGCCCAGCGCAACTCTTCAAGATGCTCAACAATTGAGCCTTCTTTGCTTTCGCCCTGTAGCATCCTTGCCCCCGGTCATTATTGAATTCGGCCCGTCAGAATTATCAGACGCCCCATGTTATCACTCAAGAGAAATTTCCTACAAATTTATTAAACCTTCTGCGACCATTACCAAGACTTATTTTTGCAGCTAATCATCATTTTCCCCTGAGTTGCTGCCTGGAAATCCAGCAATTCTCAGGGAGTTTTGTAACTCGCATCAAAAGCCACTTTTGTTTAACAAGTTGTCGTTTAAAAGTGGCAGTTTCGGCCTATCAGACGGGTTGCATTTGACCGAGAATTGCTGCCGGGAAATCTCATGGATTTGACTTATAGTTCAATTGGATTATATCCTTATAAGGTAAATAATTCGAATGTAATCATTTTTGTAGCATTTATCGCGAACCGGTGATGCTTGACCTGCAACAGGAGGCAAAATGGACAGAAGAAAATTCATCGCCCTGCTCTCTACGCTCGCAGCTGCTCATAATCTTCGCTTTCCGCTGTCGCTTAAAGCGGCCGAAGCAACCGCTGCGGCCCCCGCAACTTCGTCCGCGTTTCCTGATCTCATCGGGGTAACCGGCGGCACTCCTGCCATGATGTTCGACAGGGCCATTGCTGCGGCCGGTGGCATTGATCGCTTCGTCAAACCAGGCCAGAAAGTCCTTGTAAAGCCAAACATCGGCTGGGACAAGAAGCCAGAAGAAGGCGCCAACACATCGCCAGAACTGGTCAAGCGCATAATCGAACTTTGTATCAAAGCAGGTGCCGGTGAAGTCAGGGTTTTTGACAATACCTGTAATCACTGGCAGGCCTGTTACGGCAATAGCGGTATCGAGCAGGCTGTCAAGGAAGCCGGCGGCAAAATGCTCATGGCAGACGACGCCAGCCTTTATACAAAGGTCGAAGTGCCTGCTGGCAAGGTTTTAAAAACAACCAACGTGCATCAGGCATGGCTCGACAGCGATGTGATCATCAACGTGCCAATTCTTAAACACCACGGCGGCGCACGCATGACCGCCGCCATGAAGAACCTGATGGGAGTTGTCTCTGACCGCCGCTTCTACCACAGCAATGACCTGCATCAATGCATTGCCGACTTCACCACCTTCAGCAAAAAGCCCACTCTCAATATCATCGACGCCTATACGGTCATGATGCGCAACGGCCCACGCGGCGTCTCGACCGCTGACCTGGTAACCCGCAAGATGCTGCTGATGTCGACCGACATCGTTGCCATTGATACTGCGGCTGCCCGCATCATGGAGCTTGGGCATCAGGATATCGCCTATATCGGCAAGGCCTTCGAACTCGGGAGCGGCTCAAACAGTCTTGACAAGCTGCGCATCGAGCGCCTGACAATGTAAATCCTTTTGCAAAAGAAAGATAGCATGTCATCATGGTTTTGAAAAATCTGCGCCGCATTGCCGGCGTCGTGATGCTTGCCGCATTTATTCTGATCTTCGTAAGATTCGACAGCTTTGGCGGTCTGGCCAACGCGGCTTTTATTACACAGTTTTCTCTCTCAGCCGCCGGGCCGTTTCTCTGGTCTGCTTTGCTGATCATCGCCAGCATTCTGCTTTTAACAGCCCTTGCCGGCAGGGTATATTGCTCGATCCTTTGCCCGCTCGGCCTGATTCAGGATGCGATCATCCGCGTCAAACGCCTGTTCACAAAAGCATCTTTCGGGCAGTTGCCCGATTTGTCTCTGTTGCACTATCTACTGGCCGGGTCAGTTATCGGTCTGGCATCAGCTGGAATTCTGCTGCCATTGTCGCTGATTGAACCATTTGCGCTGGCTGGCCGCCTGCTTGCTGACCTCGTTCAACCCCTGGCAACCATGATCTTTAAATTCATCGCCGGAATCATGGGCGGCGGAGTTGGCTGGTTTGGCCAGGCTTCCTTAAAGGCTTTCGACAGTTTTAACACAACGCTGGTCGCCGCTTCACTGATACTGCTCAGCTTTCTCTGCCTAATATGGGGGCGCATTTACTGCAATTCAATCTGCCCAGTAGGCGCTCTGCTGAGGCTTATTGCCAAACACTCACGACTGCGAGTCAGTATTGACGCCAACAAATGTGTCAGCTGTGGCAGTTGTGCCAAAGTCTGCAAAGCCGGCTGCATAGACACCAGAGAAAAACTTGTCGATCATTCCCGTTGTATTGCCTGTTTTAATTGTCTCGACACTTGCAAATTTTCAGCGATTGGCTATCAACTCACCCAGGGCAGCGCAATGAAACAATGTGGCATCTTTTCGCCCGGACGCCGCGCTTTTGCCGGTGGGGTAGCCGCAACCGCTGCCGCCTGGTTGCTGCCGCGCCAACTGCTGCCAGCAACCGAACCACTCATGGCCATTCTGCCCCCCGGAGCCGGAAACCAAGCCTTATTCACTGCCCGGTGCATTTCCTGCCATCTGTGTGTTGCTGCCTGCCCCTCAGCGATTATCCGCCCCGCCAGTCGCCAACCTGGCCTGCTCAGCATTCAGCAACCTTCATTATCTTTCGAACATGGCATGTGCGAACAGAATTGCAACCTCTGTTCCCAGATATGCCCGGTTATGGCGATCAGACCAATAATTTCCGAACAAAAAAGATTCCTGAAAATCGGAGAGGTCTTTTACGATAAAAGCATTTGCGTGGTTGAAACTAACGGCACTGATTGTGGGGCCTGCGCCGAACACTGCCCAACCCAGGCGGTAAAAATGGTTCCTTATCGCAACAATCTGATGATCCCCCAGACCGATCCCTCAATCTGCATAGGCTGTGGCAGTTGCGAGCATATCTGCCCTGTTCGCCCCAGACGTGCCATCGTCGTTAACCCCATTAAAGAACAGACTTTTATCACCATGCCCGAACAGGAAAAGCTGCCCGAAAAAGCTGAAAACGAGTTTCCGTTTTGAGATTGCCCGGTTGCATAAGTTAATCGGCCTTAATATTTAGATTCAAGGAGAACAAACATGAAGAGAGTATCAGTTGCCCTGCTGACAATAAGCCTTCTTTCAGGCTTTAACGCAGGCGTCGATGCCAAACCCGGCAAAGCGAAAAAACATGAAAAGCAGGCCCTGCAAAGCGTCGAAGAAACAAAGGTCATTCATCACCAGGCTGCGGGTAACGAAGACAAAGAACCCTGGCTAAAAGTGAAGCTGTCAATCCCTGAAAAGGGTACCCTGATGCGCCTCGGCGATCAGATCATTAAATTGCCCCAAGAACCGCAGCCACAAAATACCAATCTGCCACCGGGGCTGGCCAAAAAAGTGGCACGCGGCAAACGACTCCCACCGGGCTGGCAGCGCAAAATGGCTATCGGGAACCGTTTCCCCGATTCATTCTACGATCAGGCCATACCGCTACCCCCGTATATTATTCAACAGTTGCCGGTTCAACCCGAAGGAACCATACTGGTGACAGTCGGCGGGAAAGTCGTCAGGCTTCTTGAAGCCACAAAAACCATCGCCGATGTCTTCGACCTCAAATGGTAGAACCGGGGCATTCCGGTAGCTGAACTCGCCGCCCTCAGGGGCGAAGTTCGCATAAAATTGCCAGCTGAAGAACAGTCTACAGATCTTCGGCAGACGACAGATTTTTTTCTGGCGTTTTGCCGAAGATTTTTGTATGCTGGCAGGCGCTTCGAGAGAGTGATTCTCAGGGGCGTATATACTTAAACAAGAGAGATTGCATGCAAAGTATCGAAACCAAAAGAGATCAGTGGGGTTCAAAGCTTGGGTTTATCATGGCGGCGGCCGGTTCAGCGGTCGGCCTTGGGAATCTCTGGAAGTTCCCGTTTCTCGCCGGTCAGAATGGCGGCGGCGCCTTTGTAGCCGTTTATTTCGTCATTCTGTTTGTCGTTGGCTTTACTCTGATGATGGCAGAAATAACGGTTGGCAGATTTGCCCAGCTTAACGCCATCGGCTCGTATCGAAAGATCAAGGCAAGCTGGGCCTGGGTTGGCAGTCTTGGTGTTCTGGCGGGTTTTTTTATTCTTTCGTTCTACAGCGTCATCGGCGGCTGGATCATCAGCTACCTCGTCAAAGCCGCTACAGGTCAGTTCAACACTGCAGATGTCAAGGTTCTGGGCAGTATGTTTTCAGAGTTCATTTCTTCGGCCGGGTCGCCGATCTTTTACCACGCCATCTTTATGCTCATAACTCTTGGAATCGTTATTGGCGGTGTTCAGAACGGCATCGAAAAATACTCAAAAATTATGATGCCGGCCCTTTTCATCATTCTTATACTGGTTGTTATAAGATCAGTCACCCTTGACGGCGCCATGGAAGGGGTTAAGTTCTTTTTAACTCCTGACTTTTCAAAGATAACCGGCGGTGTCATTTTATCGGCGCTCGGCCAGGTTTTCTTTTCGCTCAGCCTTGGAATGGGCTGCATGATCACTTACGGCAGTTATCTGAGCAAAGACGAGAATATTCCGCAGAGCTCTATGATTATTCCGCTCATCGATACCGGTGTGGCTCTGCTGGCTGGTCTGGCTATTCTGCCTGCGGTTTTTGCCTTTGGGTTTTCACCCAGCGCCGGGCCCGGGCTACTTTTCATTACCCTGCCGGCGGTGTTTTCAAAAATGCCACTTGGCAGCCTCTGTGCGGTAGCTTTTTTCGTTCTCGCGCTTTTTGCCGCTGTTACCTCATCAATTTCGCTCCTTGAAGTCTGCGTATCTTACGTGGTCGATGAATGGAAATGGACACGCAAAAAATCGACGCTCCTCATTTCTGCTGTTATTTTTCTGCTCGGCATACCCTGCTCGCTCAGCCAGGGCCCATGGGCGCATATCACCCTGATCAAGGGCAAAAATATCCTTGATTCAGTTGATTTTGTTGCAACCAATGTACTGCTGCCGCTCGGGGGCATATTGCTGAGCATTTTTGTAGGCTGGGTCTGGGGGCTGGGCAAGACCCAGCGCATCCACAAAACCGATGACGGCAAGACGGTTATAACCTGGGAACTCGAATACACTGATGCCATTAAAGAAGTCACCAACGATGGCAGAATAAATTTTCCGCTGGCACCGATCTGGGTTTTTCTAATCAAGTGGGTTGCTCCGATTGCCATCAGCATTGTCTTTTTTCAGGGAATTTTTGCCTGACCACAATGAAATCATTGCAATAATCAGCAAGTCGCGAAGCATTCAGCCTTATGCTTCGCGACTCTGCTGAGAATGCTCCCCCTACTTGCCCGTTCCTGCAAACATGGTATAATTAAAGAGATGTCAACAGGAGCTTTAAAATGAAGTGTTCACAGCGAATTCTTCTCGTGCATATCTTTGTTTTTGTTTTCGCCGTTGTTGCCTGCGCCTCTGAAACCGGCCCCTTTTCACTGCAACAGGCCATCAAAGAAGGCACCCGATCGAGCGAAAGTCTTTATCGGCGCCACCTTACTGACGATCTCAAGCTTTTTTTCGACCGGGCCGGCAAGCTGCAGCGTCTTTGTGAAGGCTCGCTGCATGAAGGCTCTTATCTCGATCGCCTGGCACGCAAAGACACCCTGCGCAACCATGAAACCCTGCGACCGGCTTTTAGATTCTGGAACCTTTTCAGATCGTATCTTGCCGATCTGAATTTTATCAGCAGCAAATATGAAGTTCCCCTGCTGTTCGATCACAATGACCGCGTAAAGAACTTTTTTGCCGGTTATTCCCTCGGCATAGCAGCACGACTGGCTGAAGTTATTACCATGTCTGAACTGATGAATTTTCTGGTTAAACGTGCAGGTCTCGAAGACATAATCAACGAGGGCAACAAAGAGTTGCAACTTCCCCCGGCAACCTTGAATCGGGCAGTAAAACACGCCCTGCATGCTGAGAATCTCGCCCAGCTTTACCGCTTTCGCATTTCGCACTTTGAAGATCTGATCACTGCTGCAGCAGGCACCGACAATCAAGGTTTGCCAGATCGAGTCAGCGAATACCTGCAAGCCCACCAGGAATTTCTCGACAATCTCTCTCAAAAGGTTGCCAGCGACCCCTCCTGGAAATTTCTCAGCCGCAGCATTGTTAACGCCTCACTTGAATTCTTTCTGCCAGCCCAGCGCCAGATTTTCACCTGGGTTGGCGACGCCCGCATTCGCCAGCAGCACCACCGGTTGATCTCGACCGAACAGGTCGATAAATTCGGCAATATGCTCAAACCGGGCGACATCATTGTCGAACGCCAGGACTGGTATCTTTCGAATCTTTTTCTGCCCGGGTTCTGGCCCCATGCGCTTCTCTACATCGGAACCCCCACCGAAATAAACTCAACATTCGATAAAGACCCTGAAGTTATTCGCTGGTGCCACAGAAATGATGCGAAAAACTTTTCTGAACTGCTCGAAAAACATTACCCAAATGCTGTAAAGGCCTGGAAAACACCAAACAGCATTGATGGCAAACCCCGGCGTGTCATTGAAGCCATCAGCGATGGTATTGTTCTAAATTCGCTCTATCATTCACTGCACTGTGATTACGCAGGGGCCATGCGCCCCAGACTCAAACCCGTCGCGATTGCCCGCGCCATTTTGCTGGCCTTCTCTTACTTCGGGCGCGAATACGATTTTCAGTTCAGCTTCAATACCGAGCAGTCGCTGGTCTGCACCGAACTGGTCACCAAGGCCTTCAGCCGCAACGACGGCATGGGCTTGCGCTTTCCCATGGTCAAGAGCCTTGGCAATTATGGCATTCCCGCCGATTCAATCGTCAGAGATTTTTCTGAAAAGCGTGGTCAAGAAGACCGACAGCTTGATTTCGTCGCCTTTCTTCGCGGTGTGCCTTCAAAGAAAAACGCCATTTTTGCCGATGAAGATGCCTTCGCCGGATCATATAAATGGGGCGGCGGCCTGAAAAGCAAAGATACCCGCTAAGCACTCAATATAATGCCTTATCGCCATGCTTTATATGGCTGATGCCTTTCCGAGAACCTGTCTGATCTTTGTTGCAAGCGAATCAATCGAAAAGGGCTTGGCGATAAAATTCAAACCCTGGTCGGCTATTTCCTGGCCGGCAATAACGTCATCAGCGCAGGCCGATGTATAAAGAATTTTTGTTTCGGGGCGAATCTCAGCAATTTTCCCGGCAAGCTCACGGCCAGTCATTCCGGGCATCATTAAATCGGTCAGCAGCAAATCGATACGCCCCGAAAACTCACCCATCAAGGCTATCGCCTCAGCGCCACTGCAAGCCTGTAACAGATTATAACCAAGCTTTTTGAGAATCTCGGCGCTGATAAACCTCACGATATCTTCATCTTCTACCAGCAAGACCGTTTCGTTGCCTCCTGGCATTGCTTCATGTGTTTCAACAATTTCGGCCACAGGCTCGCGGTCAGTTATCGGTATGAAAATTTCAAATGCCGTACCCTGATCGATCTCTGTTTCGACCTCAATAAAACCGCCTGCCTGACTGATGATGCCGTAAATAGCCGACAGACCCAACCCGGTGCCTCTGCCACGCGGCTTGGTGGTAAAGAATGGTTCAAAAAGATGCTCTCTTACGTCTGAAGACATGCCATGCCCGGTGTCACTGACCCGAAGACGAACGTATTTTCCGGGCCGCGCTTCAGGCCGGCGCTCACAATCGGCGGGTTCAAGAATCTGGTTGGCTGTTGAAAGACTGATTTTGCCGCCATTCTGCATGGCATCACGTGCATTGATGACCAGATTGATAAGAATACTCTCAAACTGCCCCGGATCAAGCATAACATTGCTCAGATCCGAGACGAGGTTCAACTGAATCTGAACATGGTCACCGGCCATGCGGCTCAGCATGCGATCAAGACCGAGAATAACCGTATTGATATTAATCACACGCGGCTCTATATTCTGTCGGCGCGAAAAAGCCAGCAACTGCTGAGTGAGCACCGCAGCACTGCGTGCAGCCTTCTCGATTTCCCTGACATGTTCACCGATTTTGCCAGGGTCGGCATCGAGAGACACCAGCGAAGCGTTGCCGATAATTGCAGTTAAAAGATTGTTAAAATCGTGGGCGACGCCGCCCGCCAGGCGACCAACTGCTTCCATCTTCATCGCGTGCTGCAACTGGTTCTGCAAAAGACCTTTTTCTTCTTCGGCCTTTTTTCTCTCTGAGATTTCACGGGTGAGGGAATCATTAGTCGTTACCAGTTCAGCTGTGCGGGCCTGCACCATATTGCGCAACATGCGCAGCCAGAGCGCTAACAATAGAATCACAATTACAGCCACCAGCAGGATGTAAAAAATAATCGCCCAGAAATGCTGAAGTCGAGATTCAACCGGGCGCCCAAGCCAGGCAATATCGATTGCCTCAAGCTCAGCCGCCGGGATCTCGTCAAAGCCTCGTTGAACTATAGCGGCCAGTTCGGACTGCCCTTTTAGAACCGCTCGATGGAACTCCCCGCGATAAAGGGGTTTACTTTCCTTAAACTGGTTTGCGACCCCAAGTCTGGCCAGATAATAATAGGCCGGCGGTCGATCAACACTGAATACTTTGATTTTTCCGGCTGCTGCCGCCTCTATGAGCTGAGAGTAGTTCGGAAACTCTTCAATACTGTTGACCCCGGCATCTTTGAGGATATTGATAACATTATCGCCGGTTTTGGCGCCAACCGCAAAGCCAACCGCGTCTTTTGCAGTTCTGATGCCTGAAATATCGTTGTGAAAAAACAACGGCACATCGATAGCGGCATAAGGCTTGAGAAAATCGTAGACCTGCGCCCGGGCGTCACTATAAAAAAGCGTATCGATAACATCAAATTCGCCGGCCTGCATGCGTTGCATGGCTTCTGACCAGGTGCAGGCATGCAGGTCAACTTTGATGCCGGTCTGGCGTTCCCAGAGGTGCCATTGATCAACCAGGATGCCTGTTAATGTACCATTCTGATTTCTGAAAATATAAGGTGGGTAATTGTCATCGCATACGACGCGTAGTCTGTCTATTGCGCCACAGGCCGGTTGCGATAACATGCAGAGCAGAATTAGCAAAGGCAAAAGCAGCCAGCAAGATCGCCAGGATTTCTCAAAGTCAAAAAAGATTCTGACCATCACTCTCTCCAGTTTTTATTATTAACAGCATACTACAAATTCTATGGTAGTGAGCAATTTGCATATCTCGCAATCTGGTGATGGTTCAATTATATTTCGCGTATCGGTAAAAGCCGTACCATCACGCGCTTTAACAGAGGACTTTAACGCTTTATAAAAATTTTTGCAGAAGGGGGGTTACGGGTTGGCGAATTAATTCTTATACTTCAACACAATAAGGTTTGCGATTACACAAACAAGAAACCAACGGAGGTTATAATTATGAATAACGTATTTAAGGCCCTCACAGTAGCTATGGTTACTTTCGGTCTGTTCGCCGGCTCCGCTGAAGTTTCACAGGTCATGGCCGCCAAAAATGATGGCCCTTCATGCCTGACTAAAATGGCCCGCAAAGTTAAAAGAAACATCAAGAAAACCGTTAAGAAAACCAAACGTGCCGTAGTTAAAACCGCTGCCTCTGCCCAGAATGCCGTTGTAGACTCAGCTGTTAAAGCTAAATCCGCCATAACTGGCAAAAAAGCCAAAAAGACCTTCGTAAAAGGTCACTACAAAAAAGGCAACAAAACCCTTACTAACGGCCACTTCCGCAAAAACGGCAAATCCAGCAAATCCTGAATTTAATTAATCAGCCGAGGCTCTCAGATGATCTGAGAGCCTCGGTTGCTTTTAGCGGCAACAATAAATCAGCTGTTTCGCAAAATTTCGGGGTGGCCTTTGGGCGATTCTGGTAGAATAGCAGTCAGGAACATTACCATGAAATTACCAACCATTAAAATCATTCTGGTATTACTACTGCTAAGTTCGACCGTTGCAAGCATTGTTGCAGCCCAGGATCTCGCTGCCCAAATTTTTAACAAGGGCATGCAACTTTACGCCACCGGTGATTACGCCGGAGCCGCTGATTACCTCGATCAGGTCGTAAGCATGAACCCGGGTCACGACCAGGCACGCTATTATCTTGTGTACAGCCTTACCCAGACCGGAAAAACAAAAAAAGCCATGCAGCACGCGAATTTTCTCGCCGAAAAATTTCCACAGCACCAGCAATACCGGTTACTACAGCAGCAACTCAACCAGCAACAATTCTCTTTAAGCAGCCGGCCGGCCGCCACCGCCCCCGAAACTGCAGCACCAGCAGAACCAGAGGTCAAGCAGCGGGTTTCTTCCCCCCCCCCACGCGAAGCTACTAGACCAAAACAATCTTCAGAGATCGACCAGGCCATTTCCCTCATCGATGAAGAAAATTATGCTTCCGCAGCCCTTGCTTTGCAAAAGATTCTGGCAAAATCACCGCGCGATTCACAGGCAACTCATTATCTTGGGGTTGCGGCGTTCAATCAGCGCAACTTTGTCGAAGCAACAACTCAGTTCGAAAAAGCCATCAGCCTCGGAGAGAAAAATTTCGAGACTCATTTCTTAGCTGGCTCGAGCTATCTCAATCTGCAAAAATACGACAAGGCTGCTCAACACTTCAAAAAAGCCCTTGAAATTAAAGATGATATCTTCTGCCGTCTCAATCTAGCCGAGATTCTTATGAAAACTGCAAAATACAAAGACGCTGAGCAGATGTACAAAGCCATCATGAAATCTCACCCCGACGTAATTGATGCTCAAGCTGCCCTCGCACAGATTCTTTTTGAACAAGGCTATGTAGAAGCTGCTTCCAAATCAATCAATGAAGTATTATCAGGCAACCCGGACAACGCCAGAGCCAGACTGGTAAAGGCGCGAATCCTCATGGAAAGCAAAATGTATGCCGAAGCCGCCGATGAAGCGCGGCTTGCTTTTGCCGCAAGCCCTTCTGGCGCTGAATACCGCGCCTGTCTTGCCCTGGCACTAATCAGAAACTTTCAGGTGCCCCAAGGCATTGAAGAAGCGAAGGCCGAGCTGCAACAACACCCTGACAATATCGATGCCATGCTGGCTATTGCTGAAGGTTATATCGTCACCGGCGACTTGACCGCCGCGGCGACCGAGCTTGAAGCTGCTGAAAAAAAGGGGCAGCACCCCGGGGTCAGCTATCTTATGGCCAGTTTGGCCATTACCCGTGGCGACCAGCAGCAGGCACGCCGGCACTACGACGATTACCGACGCCGTTCAAACGGGCAACCTCGGGCTACTCTTGATTACGCCAGATTTTTAGAAACAACCGGTGAACCTTCTGAGGCGGCTGTCGCCTACCATGAAATCGTTCGCGACCATGAGCAGACAGTTTTTGCAGAAGAGGCCAAAACGGCCATTGAGCGCCTGGCACACGCAGACAGTCGCCCGGCCAGCACATCTGCCCCACGAACGCCCATTCCAGGTATGATTAATCCATGAACCGTATCATGACCATCTTTCTTGTTATGCTTCTGTTGTCTGGGCTCGCAAACACCTGCACAGCTTGCGACAGCTCAATGCTCGAAATTTTGACCGGGTCAAGCAAGCAAAGCCAGTTGACCAGCATGATGCTGGCCGTCTCTCAAAAGATGCAGCAGACCGGCAGTCTGTTAAAAGCCTTTAATAATGCCGCTGCCACCAGCCTGCACCATGAAATCATGGAAAACTGGCTGAGCATTACTTCTAAAGTCGCCGGCTCAGAAAAATCTGAAAGCAGCAACCTGATGATCAGGATATCGCGCGATCTTGGCCAGATCAGGCGGCAACTGGCGAGTGCCGATCTTGAGATGATTCATGAACGCATTGAGGCCTGCATCACCAGGGTTTCTCTTGTTTGCGCCATTCTCAACAACCACCAGGTCATGCGCCGGTTTCTCGAAATAGAGCTTGATATCTTTCAGTTGCGACCGGTGGTCAACGATCAAAAAAAACTCAGAGAATTATTGGTAAATTGCGATCTCGAAAAACAACTCAGCGAATTTGAGCCTGGAGTTGCCTCAGCTGCCCCCAAAATGCTTGCCACCATTAGCGACACCTTCAAACTTTTTAAAGAGTCTATTGAAAAACCAAACTTCGAACAACAGACCACCCTCAGGTTATTGCAATCCCTGGTCAACCATTACATTGACTTTAAGAAATACCTGCTCAATATCGACTTCTTCAAACAACCGTAAAAATATTTTTCATTGCTGCCTGCATTCTGAGACTGCTAAGATGAATATGAGGGATAGTGGAGGTACAATTATTTAATGCTAAAAAAGTTTTTTATCATCTTTTTCTTCAGCATTTTATTGCTGCCAACAGCTGCTGAGACCATTCTGGTCGACACCAGACTGATGCTGCTGGCTCACCCGCTGTTCGAAAAATTTGACCCGGTCACCGGTCGATTTAAGGGCACTTCATCTGAATTTATTCAGGGTGGCCAAGATGGGGTTGACGCTTTGATCGCCGAAATCAAAAAAATTAATACCTGGCTGTTAAATTCGCCCAAGCACCTCCAGGAAAAACTCCGCCTCGTGGCTCTACCCGACCGCATGACTGCCGAACGCGCCTTCCTCAACGAAAAACGTCAGGCCGAAAACCGTCTGGCAACTCTGCAGGTTCGCGTCTACAACGCGCGTCTGGTTCCTGGCCGGCCCGGGGTAACCCATGAAGCATCGATCATTGCGCAGATTAACGAAATTGGTTCAGATTTGCGGGCGGTGTTGAAACAGCTCAAAGAACGTTACGATGCCAAGGTCATTATCGATGGCGCTGAATTGTTGCCAATTGTCAAAGTTCAAACATCCAGGAGCGCACTCCTGACCCAGAACCTGCACCGCAAAATCTTTAAAAACGAGAAATCCGTCAACGACAAAGACTTCGCTGCCTGGCTTGAAGAAGCCGACAATTACTGGGCAGGCCGTTTGGGCCTTGATGCCAGGGTTGTCCCGGTTGGCGCCCGCGATGTCAGACTCGAGGCTATCAAGCTCATGGAAGAGCGCACAAAGGGGCTTAAATAATGAAACGTGATCAGGTAATCTATTTTTTCTTCATCTTGATTATGCTGCATGGCGCCGTATTCATGACCATACCGCTCGCAGCCGCAGGCGATGGCGGCTGGGCCACCGTTGACACAAGAATTCTTCTAATGCTGCACCCGCAGATGAGCGGTTTTGATTACAGCAACGGCCGGTTTTTCCGTAACCCCGACGACAAAAACATCGAAAAGGCGGTGGCTGAACTTAAAACCGCCCAGGAAACCGCAGCAAAACAGAGCGCCCCGCTCAAAGAGCAGCAAATGAAGCTTATGCAGCAAAAATTCGAACTCAACCAGCAAGTTACCCGCGCCGAAGGCATACCAGCCCCCGGTGACATCGAAGATTTCCGCCGCGAAAAAGCTCTTCTCGAAGCTTCCATTGAAGAGGTCAACCGCCAGAAACCCGCTAACCGTGAAGCAGAACGATTGTTTTCAGCCCGAAAAGTTGATCTTCAGCAGCGCCTCGACATAATCAACGGGCGTCTGGCCGGCACTGTCGATAGCAAGGCCTCAGAAGCCACCTTAAAAGAACTGCACCAGAAGATAGCGAAATTAGATGCCGACATGAAGACAGTCGCCACCCAGCTGACAGACATCGAAGAAAAGTCTATGTCAGCCATGTATCTCAACAGCGAAGAAACCGCAAAGCGCCTGACCACCATCAACGACGAAATTAACGAACTGATTCGCAAAGCAGCCGACGAAAGCAAGATTGCCGTGGTTATCGACAACTCCTTTTCAATGCGCTCACCCCAACGCAAAGAAAAGCTCAAGATGATTCCGGCCACTGATGAGGCCCCTGACGTAGTTTCATCGGCACTGTTTCATTCTTTCAACAACCTGACCATCGACCCCGAACTCGCGGCAAACTTGACCCGCGACGACAATACGCCATTGCCCCCCGAACATCTGGTAGTCGGGCGGGCCATCGGCATGCAGAGCAACCTGACCCAGTATCTTGAATTCCGTAATTACCTGCCCGAAAAAGTTACCGGTTTCTCACACGGCCGAATGATCATCAGCGGTGGCACCGACCTCACTCCCTGGGTGGCCCGTCAGTTATTCGACCGCTATAAAATCCCAGATTCGGTTAAAAATTCTTTTATGCAGGCCCTGCGCGGTTATCTTGACTTCGAAAAAGAGCCTGCCGTTAGAGAACGCGAATATTGATACGTCCTTTCGCTTTACCAGGAGGTATTTTATGAACAGAATCCTTGTTCTGGCACTCGCAATTATTGTGCTGACAATTGCACCATCCTTCGCCGAAGATATCAAACTCCACCCATTCTACGAACAGAATGGCGATTGTTATGTTCTGGTTGGTGAAGGCAATGCCAGAGCGGTCTGGGCATTGAATAACCTGGTAAAAGGCCTTGAAGCAGCGCGACTCTACGACCCAAGCGATGCCTATGGCATAACTGCCGCCCAGCAATGGAACGACGCCCTGCAAAAATCCGACAAGGATCTCTACACTTTTGCCGGCACCGATAGTCCCCCTACCAGCCTCAAGGGGCAACTTGCACCACGCCGCATGATCCTGAGCGCGAGTTCGAACGTTTACGCTTTCAGCGAAATACCGCCATACACGGTGCATCGCTTCCATGGCCCCTCAAACAACAGCCCCACCGGCCGCGGAAACCACCCCTCCTGGACAATCAGTTCACTGTTCGGCGGCATCGATTACCCGTGCAATACCATTCCAGCAGCAGTTGCAACCATGCCAGGCTATTATTGGTACCCAAGCGGCAACGGCTTCTACCATTCCGCCGATGTCGTTGCCTGGAGCAACTGGACCTACGGAACCGCCGCAGAGAATCGACGTGCCCTTGATAACCCACCCCCGGTGGGCGAACGATATAACCAGCAAACTGATGGAACGCCGCCAACCAGAGGCCCATGGGCCGCCTGTTGCGCTGGCAGTCGTCCTGGCAGCGGCTGGATACGCGGCGGCTGGGTGCGACGCATGGTTCGCGAAAATCTGCTGGGTTCCTATCGCAATCTAAAACTCTACAAATACCGCATTGATTCAAGCGCCCTTTTGCCAACCCTCGACCGCGATGTTGCAAATGTTCTTGCCAAAGTTACCGGCACCATGGACATGAACGGTGAATGTTGCGATGGTTGTATAGCCAAGATCGATGGCGCTGCCATGCCCGGCGTGCCAAGTCCTTATCTTTCATGTATTTATTCAGCAATCGTCAACCGCACCTATCTTTATCGCCGCGACCAGGGAGCCACAACTTTCCTGCTCAGCGGGGCAAACATCAACGACAAACAAATCGGTAACGGCGGTGATCTGACCTGTAAATTTCTTGGTATCAGTTCCAAGAACGAAACTGGTAACTACGTTTACCTGCTCGGGTTGAACCAGATTAACCAATGGCTTATTGATGCCAACGCTCCGCCTGCCATGCGTCTTAACGAACTTTCTGACGTCGCTGTTTCTGACCAGTGGTGGCAGACCGGCGGCATCATTTACGCCTATGATGCCACCAAAGGCAGCGTTTACTGCTTTGTCCGCAACGAAAGCGGCACCAATGGTATTCCAAGCGAAATCAACGTTTCTGCAGATGGTTTTCTGCCAGACAAGATAGGCGCCGATGGTTTCGGTTCGTTGTATATGCTGCGCACTGAATTTTCGCCGGCCGACACCAGTACTTTTATTGACGGCAACGAAAGCAAAAAATACTATGACTCCGACATGGCCGGTGGCATTAAAAAATTCCGGGCCGAATACTGGCAGAATGTTTACAAGAGTGTTTATCGACGTGCCTACGATACCGGTGTTACTGAGCGCCTGCCCAATCGCGTTAAGCTCGGCACCAACGTTTTTATCAGAGACTACATAACCGCTGACGGTAATGTCAACTCAAAAAAGATATGGGTTTCGGGCTTCGTACAGCTCTCACCAGTCATCGATGCTAAAATTCGCACTGAACTTGCGGTCATCAACTCACCGACGCCGCCGCGACCTTCAAGTCTTGCAGCCAGAACCGACTGTGTCGGGCCGATGGTATCAGCCACCTCAGGCTTTGAAAAAGCAGTGCCTGATGCCAATGGCGACCTGACCGATGACAAAGACTACTGGTTCATGGTTGAGAATGCCCCATACTTTGATGCCAACGAAGTCAATATCGGTAACGTTGGCGAAGATACCAACAATAACACGATTATCGGCCAGTTTCCCAACACCATACAAAAATCGAGCATCAGATATTACTGGAAAGTAATTCAGACACATGATCGTTTTGGCGTCGAAATAAAACCGACCCCTCAGACCATTCTCGACATGGAAAAAGAAGGAGCCAGCGGTGACTACCTGTTCCTTTTCCCGCCAGGGGCCGGCAAATTCAAAATCGGCGTCAAGGTTACCTACCGCTATTACGATTATCGCGATCTGCCGGTCGGCGCTCTTTCGGGTCGTAAGGGCGATGTGTTAAAGCCCGGCCTGACAGAGTCACCACTGGTTGCCGCCGGTGCTGACACCGAGAACTACTCGTG
>DAOPYA010000001.1:90607-111365 GCA_035352635.1 Candidatus Rifleibacterium sp. | reverse complement strand
CCTGGGCCTGTCGCTAGACAGTTCTGACCTGCACAAGCTCGAAACGATCCGGGATGCGGTTTTGACCACCCTCAGTTCAGAGCAGCGAACCCTGGATCGTCTGGCATCAGAAACCGCAACCGCCCTTGCCGACAGTGCTTTTCTGAGTCAGGATATAGCGACACAGCAGCGCCATGCCGAAAAGATACGGGCAGCCCTGGGCGCAGACTGGCTCGAAATTTTCGTGGGGGGCAAACCGCTGCTGCTGGCCAGTTCTGAATTTTCGATCCCGCTGCCGAAGGCAGGGTTTCCGGTGCGGATAGCGGGTTCGGGGCCATTTTCATATCGCGGCTATCTTTTTTCGCAATCAAGGTTGATGGCCCCGGCTTCGGCAACGCTCTGCCTGGCAAGATTGCCGGCATCTGACAAAATCAGCCCCGACTTTTTCTGCATTTTTGACAAGAGCGGAATACTCTTTAAGCGTGGTTCGGTGCCTGAATTCAAGGTTCTGCAGGAAATGGCCAGTCAGGATGTCACCCACCAGTTTCAGGCTGGTGAAGACCTTTATCGCACCCGAATTTTTAAAGCAGGCGATGGGTTTAATATACTCACCGGTTACCCGGCCCAGCGTGCTACCCTGTCGAGAAGCCTTGTCGATCAGCTTATGATGCGCCTGGCCCTTTTAGAGGTTCTCGGCCTGCTTCTGCTCGGATTTTTTCTTGGCCGGCGGCTCTTTGCACCGCTCGGCGCTTTGAAGCAAAGCCTTGAACAGGTTGCTGAGGGCCGATGGAAAGAAATTCCCCTCGACAAGCCGCCGATACAGAACAGCGGCGCTGAAGTCGAGAACGTGGTTCACAGTTTCAATCGCATGGTGCGTGAATTGTCTTCGGCGCAGACCAGACTCCTCGATGTCCAGAAAGAACTGGCCAAGAAGGATAAAATGGCCGCTCTTGGCCGATTTTCTGCTGGAATTGCTCATGAAATCAACAACCCGCTCGGAACAATTCTCGTAACTGCGGGAATGTTAAAAGAGGCGGCACAGGCGGGCCGGAAACTTGCACCCGAAGACTTTGATGCCATTCTCGATGAGGTCAGGCGTTGCCGCGATATTATCGCGACCCTGAGAACCTACACAGGGCGAACCCAGCCGCAACTGGTTCGCATGGCATTTTCAGAATTTTTTGCTGCCATCAGCAGTTATCTGAGCAACGAATCTGGCTTCAAGAGTCTGCAATTCGGCTTTTCGTCGCCACCAGACGAGGATATGGCCATCATGGTTGATGTCAAAGCCATGTATCAGGTTTTTCACAATCTGGTAAAGAATGCATTTGAGGCCATGAGTGATATGCCAGTGAAAAAGATCGATTTATCTGCTGAAGCCGCAGAAGACCATTTCTGCATCAGAGTTCATGATTACGGGCGGGGTTTTACGTGCCTTCCGGAGCATATATTTGAACCATTATTTACCACCAAACCCCAGGGCACTGGTCTGGGCTTGATTATCTGTCAGGCGATCATCGACGGTCACCATGGTCGCATTGAGGCGAGGCGTCTTGAAGAAGCGGGGATCACCGAATTCAGCATCATGTTGCCATTTGCCAGACTACAGAAACAGGAGAATTAAAAGATGAAGGGTCGCATTGTATTGATTGATGACGAAGTTAAGCTGCTGCAGGCATTGAAGAAAGCTCTCGAACTAGAAGGTTTCGAGGTTTATGATTTTGCAGACCCCCAGAAGGGTTTTGATTTTATCTGTAGTCGCGAGATCGATCTGGTTATCTCTGATATAAGAATGAGCGGCCTGTCGGGCATTGAACTTCTCGGTCGAATAAAAAAAGTCAAACCAGAACTGCCCTGTATCCTGATGACTGCCTATTCATCGGTTGAAACGGCAGTAACCGCCATCAAGCTCGGAGCCAGAGATTACCTTCTTAAACCCTTTGAGCTGGCTGAATTCAAGCAGGCGGTTTACCAGGTATTCAACGGAAAAAACCATGCTATCAAAGGTTCGGTGCCATCAAAAAACATAATCGGCAGTTCAGAAGTTATGCATCGGATTCACGAGGTAATAGCGAGCATTTCTGATACGAGCAGCACAGTGTTAATCTATGGCGAAAGCGGCACAGGCAAAGAGATGGTTGCGAGGGCGATTCATGAGAATTCGCTGCGCAGCGAAAAACCATTTGTTCCGGTCAATTGCAGCACTATCCCGGAACAACTCTTTGAGAGTGAAATGTTCGGGCACAAGAAAGGTAGTTTCACCAACGCTTATAATGACAAGCACGGTCTGTTCAAAGAAGCAGAAGGTGGCACGCTTTTTCTTGATGAGATCGGCGATCTGCCGATATCGAACCAGGCAAAACTCTTAAGAGTGCTTCAAGATGGCTCTTTCAAGCCAGTAGGTTCAAATCAGCAACTGCAGGCAGATGTCAGAATAATTGCCGCGACCAACAAGGTTCTGGACAAGGAAGTTCAGAGCGGAAATTTTAGAGAAGACCTGCTTTATAGAATCAAAGTTGTGGAAATAGGACTGCCGCCGCTGCGGCAAAGGCGGAGTGACATCAAAGAACTGGCCGAATTTTTCATCAGTTTTTACGCCTTACGTCATTCGCGCAATATCAGTGGCTGCGACGAGAGTTTTCTTCAAGCTCTGCACGACTACGACTGGCCCGGAAACGTAAGACAACTTGAGAACTGTATAGAAAGATCAGTCATCATGAAGCGCACCGGTCGATTAACCCTTTCCGACCTGAATCTGCCGGCTGAAGCTGAATTAGTCAACCCGGTCGCGTTGAACGACCAGAGCCTGCCGCTCGACCAGACGATTGAAAGAATCGAGGAAAACCTGATTCTTCAGGCACTTGAGGTCAGCGGCTGGAATTATTCGAAAGCGGCTGCCACCCTTGGGGTTACCAGGCAGAATCTGCACTACAAATTAAAGAAGTATGGCATTCGCAAAGATGAATAGAGCCCGAAGAATCTGGCCGGCCGTCGGCATTTTTTTGAGCATGGTTCTGCTGCCCGCGCTTCTGCTGGCCGGCGACACAATTGATTCTTACGCGGTCACTCATTTACAAAACAAACTTTCCATCTCTTTTGCACGTGAATACGCATTCGACGAGATCGAATTGCCAGCGGTCAGCAATACCCTTTGGGGAACCGGCAACGAATGCCGGGCGGTATTGCTTGAATTAAATGGGCGGCAGTTTGTCAGTTCGGTAGCTGCGCCGGGTCAAACTTTGATTTTTAGACCCGGTGGACTGCCTGGCAGGGAGTTTTTTATCACGCCCCTGATTGTTAACAAAGGTGGCGAAGCCTCGACGGGAAGCGAGAAGATCAGGTTTTCAGCGGTACCGGCAGAAGTCAGAAGCATCGAAACACGCATTACCGAGCTGACCGACCGGGTGTCAGCCTTTCAGCAGGAGAATCGCTGCTTTTCATGCCATACGGCGTTGCCTCTTGCCCTTGTTTTTCGTGAGGCCGGCAAGCGTCGAATGGCCATCGACCCGAACAGCATTCTCAACATCGGCCGGGAAATTTCCGCAATGCAGCTTGGCGATGGATCGTTTTTTTTCGCAAAACAACCGGTCTACGGGCGCATCACGACGACTTTGTGCGCCGGGGCGGTTATCGCTATTATCAGCGACTTTTCGACCGAGTTCATGATTAATCTGAAAAGAATTCTTCCCTTACTTGTCGAATGGAACATCGGTGATGAACCGCTTCAGGCAGACTTTTTTCTCAGGCCGCTCTTTTCAGGGCAACCGGCCACCGCACTCTTTGAATCATTGATTATCAGCACCATGTATTGCAAGTCTGAGAACGAAGGTGAAGTCAGCGCAGATGAGCGACTGCAGAAGCGCCTCATGAATCTGCAAAAATGGGTTACAGAGCAAAATTCAGAGCCGCTGCTGCACCGTATGATAACCATGCTGGGCATGCCGGTGCTGGTGCAGGTGAGTCACTCAGCCCGAGAGGCTTTTGGCGCCGAACTGGTTCGAATTCTTGAAGATGAGCCAGAGGGCCGTCGTCGCGATGTACGCGCCATTGCTTTTTCGATATTGAGCCGGCTAGGCCATGGTGCGCCTGCCAAGCCAAGGCAGCAACCCGAAAGGCCGCAAACTCTTGCAGATGAGCTATGGGAATGCCTTGAACAAATTATTCAGGCCGAATCTCGGCCAGCAAAAAAACCTGCGGTTTTTCGCAAAGAATAACCTGCCTTCTGCCGATAATGGAAGCCATGAAGAAATTGAACTTTGTTCTGCTGCTGCTTTGTCTTTTATTGTCAGGTTACGGGGTTATAGCCGCCCCAGGCGGTTTTGACCAGTATAAGCCTCCGGATCTGATGAAGGACTTTGAGTTATTACGTCGGCGCATCAGAGAGAACCCGCGCGACATCCCGGCAATTAACTCAATCGGCATTATTTATGCCCGGGCCGGCAAGCTTGATGACGCAATAAGACTCTGGCGCCACGGCATCGCTCTCGACCCGCGCTATATACATCTTTACAACAATCTTGGTTCAGCCCTCAAGCAGATGGGAAGACGCGAAGAAGCCCGACTGGTTTTTAAAACCGGTCTAAGCTACTCAGCCTCATTCTGGATCAGCTATAACCTTGGCCTGCTTGAAAAAGAAGAGGGGAACCCATCTGCGGCGGCGGTCTGTTTTAAGAATTGTCTGGCCGGCAATCCGGCCTTTCAGCCTGCCCTGAACCAGTTAGCCGAACTTGGCTATCAGGTGGCACTCCCAGAAACAGGTCGAAGCAGCCGGCCAATGACACTCGGCAGCTACAAACCACCTGTTGAAAGCGGCAACATAGACTTTTACCCGTTGTATCCTAATGGACAGGCAAAAGAGCGTCAGCCGGCCTACGCAGAGGCTGAAGAATATGAGCGGGCAACAACACCCTCGCCGACCATTCCGGGAAAGCCAGCCCGGCAGAACACCAGCAAACCATTCACCCCGCTTTCTTCGAGCGACTGTCTTGAGATAGTTAAAGCCATCAAGGCTGCACCGAATGAACGCTACCTGGCGCTGACCTTTGATGATGGGCCACACCACACCTACACCCGAGAAATTCTTGATATTCTCAAGAACGAAGGGGCTCGGGGCACCTTCTTTGTGGTTGGCAGCAGGGCCGAGACCTACCCCGACATTTTAAGCCGCATGGCTGCTGAAGGGCATGACATCGGCAACCATACCTGGGAACACCGCAGCCTTGCCAAGGGTTCTAATGCTGACGCTTTAGCGACTCTGCGCCGAACCAATGACCTGATCAGCGGCATAACTGCAAAATCCTGCAATATTGTCAGGCCGCCGTTCGGGCACACCAATTCGCGGGTAAAATCTCTGTTAAGCGGCCAGGGCTGGCATGAAGTGCTATGGGATTCTGACAGTCGCGACTGGCAGAACAAGGACCCGGACCGGATTCTTTACCGGGTTATGAAATCAGCCGGGCCAGGCAGTATTGTGCTGTTTCACGATATTCACCCGGGTGCGGCACGCATGCTGCCGACCCTGATCAGGGCGTTTAAATCGCAAGGCTACCGGTTCGTCACCATCTCTGAGCTGATTAAAATTACCAGTGCCAGTTAGTTGTTTTAACGGCAAGGGCAGTCTATAATCAGCGCATGTGGATAGTAATACTCAATTTCTGTCTTTTTCTGCTGCTGATCGGTTTCTTTTTTTACGGAATCAGGCAGTGGTCGGCGCTGATCGCTGACTTTGAAGACGACAATCGTGAAGATGACGATAACAGGGTTATCGACGGCCGGCAACATCGGCTGCCTCTCTGGTTGTTGATTATTGGTGCCGGGCTGGTTTCGCTGACGAGCACTCTGGCTGCGTGGTTCAGCTGATTTAAAGGTGCCCGCGGCCATTTTTGCAGGCAGGCCGGCACATGAAAAGTCTCTTGGAAATTCATCGTATTTGTTTTATGCTGTACTGGTAGAAAACGCCGATATTCGATTTTCAAGGAGAGAGCCATGGAACAGGAAAACACTACCAGACGACGGTTCAAGACTTTTCCGAATCTGAAGGCAGAGAGCTTTCAGCACCCCTGGGACCGCCAGGCCATCGGTGCGCTTCAGGCAATCCCTGGCTTTGAGTTTCTGGTAACCAAGCTCATGGAAATTGGTTTTGAGCAATTTTTTCGCATTACCAATCTGGCCAGCAATATTCACGTCAAGGGAAAAATGCTGCCGCGACTTCGCGAAACGCTGCGTTACGCGAGCCGCATTCTTGACATGCAGGAACCCGAGCTTTACGTGACCACTCACCCGATTCCGAATGCCTTCACCTACGGGCAGACCAGGCCATTTATCGTGGTCACTTCGGGCCTTGTTGAAGCAATGGAAGAGGAAGAAGTTTTCTTTGTGCTTGGGCATGAGCTTGGTCATATTAAATGTGGGCACGTGCTCTACCGCACCATGGCCCGCAATTTCAAGATGGTGCTCGATATCGCTGCCGGGGCGACCTTCGGCATTTCGAGTTTGATCAGTGCCGGTCTGGAAATGGCGATGTTTGACTGGGAAAGAAAATCAGAGCTGTCTGCTGACCGGGCCGGTCTGATCTGCGTTCAGAACCAGCACACCGCCAACCGCGCCTTTATGAAAATGGCGGCAGCGGCGCCCAAGCTCTACAGTGAGATGGATGAAGGCGAATTTTTGCGGCAGATCCGTTCATACGAAGACGCCAGTGATGAATCTTTCATCAATAAGACCTATACTGCCTTTGTCACTTCAAGAATGAGTCACCCGTTTTTGATTATGCGTGCCAAGCAGCTTGACTCCTGGATTCAGGGTGGCGGTTTCAGCGATCTTACCGGCATTAACCCTGAAGATGTTCGTGACCAGAGCGATAATAAACTCATCGACTTAGAAGACTGATCAGTTCGACATTATTCTGTGAAACGGCCAGATCGAGGGCGGTCTGGCCGTTTTCGTTTTTAATTGTACGGTCGGCACCGGCGTTCAGCAATGACATGACCGCTGCCAGTTTTCCCTGCTGGGTGGCAAGGTGCAGAGGCGCCCAGCCATCGTTATCGGGCAAATTAACGACAGCACCGAGACTGAGCAGCGATTCGATAATTGCTTTGTTACCACGGTAGGCAGCCCAGTGCAGCGGGGTCCAGCCGTCGCGTTCGCGGCGATGATAGTCGGCGCCATTCTCAATCAACAGCAAAAAGGCGTCAACCTGTTCTCTGGCGGTGGCAAGATGCAGGGGAGTCACACCATCAATGTTCACGGCATCAACTTCGGCACCCCGGGCAAAAAGCGCGATCAGCACGGCTTTCATACCGTGTCTGGCGGCAAGATGCTGTGGGGTCAACCCGGTCGCATCAGCGACTCTGAAGTCTTCACCCTCTTCGATCAATTTTAGACCTGCTTCGGCATTTTGGGCATCCAGGGTCATTAACAGCCGGTTGTTGTGCGTCATGTCTTTTTCTCCGGGTTCAGAGATGGTATGTTGTGCGATTATGGCCTTAGCCCGCACTGATAATAACTTTTAGGAACAATACAGCCATCTCAACAAAAAAACTTTTTTGTCAGCTGGATATCAGGGTCTTGATATAGCGGCACATTTTCATTATACTGAAAAGGTTACCTGTGAGTAACCAGTTTTTACAATAAATCCGGGAGGAAAACAATGGGCTTTTTCGCTAATCAAACCCGCTCTGTAATCGAATGGAAGGATGCAGATCCTGATCTTCTCATCTGGCGCTGGGATGGCACCAACGACGAACTCAAAAACGCTTCCAAGCTCATAATAAACCCCGGGCAGGCCGCTATCTTCGTATATGAAGGGCAGATCCGTGCTATTCACGATTATCCCGGTATGTTCGAACTTAAAACCGCCAACGTTCCTTTTCTGACCACTCTGACCAAGATCATGCAGAATTTTACCTCAGAGCACAAAGCGCATGTTTACTTTGTGAGAATCACCGAATTCGTCAACCAGAAATGGGGAACCAAAGCCCCGGTCAAATACACTGATCCGGTTTACAAGTTCCCGGTAGGTATGCGGGCTTTTGGTAATTTTTCTTTCCATATCACTGATGTACGCAAATTTTTCACTGAATTTGCCAGCAACATCGAAGTGCTGCCAATCAGTTCTATTCGCAACGTCATTGTTGACCGTGTCTTACAGCCAATGACCGACATCTTTGCCACCGCCGGTTTCAGCTATGCCGAAATCGACAAGAACCGCATGGAACTTTCGAAGCGCCTCAGCGAAGTCGTGGCGCCCGAATTCGCCCCCCTCGGTTTTGAGATGTCTGATTTCCGCATCGAAAATACCGACTTTGACGAAAAGACCCAGGAACGCATCGACAAGATTTCTGACAAGATGGCCGATGCGCACGCAATCAACGCCATGGGTTCAATCAATAATCAGGGCCTGAACGCCTACGCTACCGTCGAACGTCTTAATGCCATGAACACCGCTGCCGCGAACACCAACGGCGTTGCAGGCATGGGCGTTGGTCTCGGTGCCGGCATGGGAATGGCCGGCATGGGCATGATGGGCAACATGGGTCAGCAGGTTCCACCGGCATCTGCAATGGTGCAGTGCGCTTGTGGCGCCAATATGAATGCCAATGCCAAATTCTGCCCTGAATGCGGCAAGGCGAATGCAACTGGCACCGCTCCCTGTATTGAATGCGGCGCCCAGATCAAACAGGGTGCAAAATTCTGCCCAGATTGTGGCAAACCCCAGACTGCTACCTGCGCCAAGTGCAATGCTGCAGTGCCTGGTGGCGTCAAATTCTGCCCTGAATGCGGCGAGAAACTTCAGTAAGTTTCTAAAGACAAGTTGATAAGCCTGCCGGCCAACGGCAGGCTTTTTCATTGAGTCGTATCTGAAAATGGCGTCAATTTGCCAGCAGATGCTTATTATTGAATCCTGCATAAATAAACTTTAACCTGTCTTTCGGCCTAATAAAATTTTCTGCCGCGGATTAACACAGATGCATACTGGTGATCAGTTTTAATTCTGCGGTTGTCAATAAAAAGCCGCCGCCAACAGCAAAAGACCGCCCTCGTGCCGAGGGCGGTCTTTTGTTGCAATAGTCGGGTTAAAATTACTGAAAGAAGGTGGTCAACCCCAGTATCAGGCGATAGTTGTAGCCATAGCGCTGGTCGTTGCTGACCGAGATCGGCACGCCAACTTCGAATGCAAAGTTTTCGGTAGGCGTGTAGCGCAGGCCCGGAATAACATCAACCTTCATTCCTTCAGCGCCCCAATCTTCGCCAGAGACTTCGGCCATCACGGTAACGTTGTGGGTATGCGGGTATTCGATGCCGAAATTGTAATAAAATTTATCAGCCAGGCCATCCGGATAAAACTGGGTGTTGGGGTCGCCGGTCATCACGTAGCCGAGGTTCAGGTGGCCAACGACGCGTTCAAAGCTTTTGCTGAAGGCGGTAAAGATTTCAAAGTCGGTTTTGCCGGTTCCCAGGCCTTTGTCGTCATTACCGGTGGGAAATTTGAATCCGAGGCCGAAGGCCCCGCGCATCTGATACTGAGGGTTATCGAATACCCGGTATTTAAAGCCGAGTTTCGAGTCGCCGGCGCCAGACTCAGAAATATCTTTTGTCCAGAGGATTCGCGATTTTATGGTGTAATCGACAACCGGAATCTGGTAAATAACTTCGAGGTCGTCAGTTACGGCGTAGTTGAAGAAAAGTGGCATTTCGAGCATTTCGCCGCTTTCGTTGCTGGCAAGAACCCTGTCATAAACGCGATCGAGATCAAACCAGCTTGAATGAAAACCCATCTTAAAAGAACCAGCTTTGCTGACATCGGCAGAGGTGGTCTGGGTAAGCCCTGTAAAGCCAGACATGTTGCAGGCCAACACCCTGGTAACTGCCTCTTCAAGAGGAACAGTCATCATGGTATCTGAGTAAAGCGGCGGCAGAACAGTGCGAGACGGCACCGGCAAATCGGTAACCGGCGGCAGATTTAGAGGTTCCTGCGAGAAAATCTCGTTGTTACTCGGCGCCGAAACCCTTTTCTGACCACTTTTAACCACCGGAGCACGGCGGTTCTTTTTTGACATTGGCACAGGTTTGGCAATGTTGTCTGAGAGGCTGACGCCGCCACTGTCACCCGAGCGGGTAATAGGTGGCAAACTCAGTTGCTGCGGGGTTCCCCCGCCCTGAGGGTCTGCGGCAATCGGCGGCAAAACCTCCGTCTGCCCGTAATATTCGGGCGCATTCTGGGTGGTCTGGTAAGTATCGGCCGGCCTGCGATAAGCGCTCTGCATCGAGTTCGAAAAGCCATTCTGTTTCAGCTGCAGTTGCGAACCAGCGTAGCTCTGACTCCATGCCGGCGACGTTAACAGCCAGGCTGCCAATGCGACTATTGCTGTTTTTTTCTTCATACCCAGCTCCTTTTCGCCCACTCATGATGTGTCCCCGGCAGGAACATTACCCGAGTGAACTTTTTACGGCGTACAAGACGCCGGGGGTAGCATCGGCAGATGTCAGCAGTTTGATAACTATTTTTTCAGGAAATATTGAGCCAGGTAAAAACAATATCGCAGGGTTCAGGCAAAGTTGGCTGGTCAGGCAGCCTGGTATTTGAATTCAAGCTTGCCCGAGGTTTCAGATTTGCCGATCATCACATGCCCGCCTTTGTTCAGGCGGCCGAAAAGAATCTCTTCGGCCAGAGGGTCTTTAATCTCGCGCTGAATAACCCGGGCGAGCGGGCGGGCGCCATGCACTGGGTCATAGCCCTTGTCGGCCAGCCACAGACGAGCCGATTCATCAATTTCGAGAACTACATCGCGCTCTTTAAGCTGCAAATTGAGTTCTCTGATAAACTTGTCAACAACCAGTTTCATAGTTTCCTGGGCCAGCGCGGCAAATGAGATAATACCATCCAGGCGGTTGCGAAATTCTGGCGAAAACAGCTTTTCAATTGCCGCCTTGCCCTTCCATTCGGTGTCATTGGCACTTTGTGAAAAACCGATTGAACCCTTTGCCATATCCCGGGCGCCGGCATTCGAGGTCATGATCAGAATCACATTGCGAAAATCTGCCTTTTTGCCCGTATTATCAGTCAGAGTGGCGTAATCCATGACTTGAAGCAAAATGTTAAAAACGTCTTCATGGGCTTTTTCGATTTCGTCGAGGAGCAGCACTGAATAAGGGTGCTTGCGTATCGAATCGGTCAACGCCCCACCCCGCTCATAACCGATATAGCCGGGAGGCGCCCCGATAAAACGTGATACGGCATGCTTTTCCATGTATTCACTCATGTCAAACCTGAGAAAATTCACGCCCAGTGACCCGGCCAGTTGCCTGGCGACCTCGGTTTTGCCAACCCCCGTCGGCCCGGTAAACAGAAATGAACCAACCGGGCGGGTTGCGCCGCTCATGCCGGCTCTTGAAATTTTTATTGCCCTGACCAGAGCTTCAATAGCCTGATCCTGGCCGAAAATCACCTTCTGCAGGTCGAGCTGAAGATTTTTAAGTTTGTCGAGGTCAGAAGTCGAGATGCGCCGGGCCGGAATGCGGGCGATTCTCGCCACTGCCCGTTCGATGTCGGCCATTTTCACTACCAGTTGCCCTTTGCCTTTGCGGGCGAGTTTGAGAATGGTGGCAGCCTCGTCCATGACGTCGATGGCTTTATCGGGCAAAAATTGTTCTTGAATGTATTTGGCTGACAACTCAGCAGCAGCACGCAGAGCCTTTTTGGTGAAGGTCACGCCATGAAACTTTTCGTAAACCGGCCGCAGGCCGAAAAGAATTCGGCGAGTTTCTTCAACGCTGGGTTCATAGAGATCAATTTTTTGAAACCGGCGCGAAAAGGCTCGGTCCTTGTCGAAGTTTTTGAATTCTTCAAAGGTCGTGGTACCGATGCATCTGAATTTGCCACTGCCCAGAGCAGGTTTGAGAATATTGGCGGCATCGAGGGAACCGCCACTGACGGCACCGGCCCCGATGATATTATGAATTTCGTCGATAAAGAGAATAACGCCCGGCATTTTTTCGAGGCTTTTCATGGTTGCCTTGAGACGGGCCTCAAAATCGCCACGGTATTTGGTGCCTGCGAGCAGAGAACCCATATCGAGAGAGTAAATTTTCGTATCTTTAAGGGTTTCGGGCACCTCGCCCTGATGAATGCGCAGGGCAATACCTTCAACGATAGCGGTTTTGCCAACCCCTGGTTCACCGACAAAGATCAGGTTATTCTTGCGGCGGCGATTAAGAACGATAATGGCCCGCGAAACTTCGGCACGCCTGCCGATCAGCGGGTCGATTCCACCACGGGCCGCTTTATCATTGAGGCATTCGGTAAAGCTGGCCAGGGGGTTGTTGTTCAGCTGGGCATCACCGGCCGCGTCACCTTCGCCTGGTTCGGCATCGGTGTAGCCATCTTCGCCATCGCCGGCTTTTTTGATACCGTGGGCGATGTAGTTCAAGACATCGAGCTGATTAACGTTATATTTCTGCAAAAAAAATACGGCGTGCGAGTCGGTTTCGGAAAAAATAGCGACCAGCAGGTCACCGGCCCTGGCCTCGGCCTTTTCTGATGACTGCACCTGAATCATCATGCGCTGAATGACGCGCTGAAAGGCCAGAGTTGGCACCGGGTCTGATTTTCCGGTAGTTTTTTGCGGCACATTGGTCGAGAGGTGGTCATCGAGATCTTTTTCGAGTTCAAAAAGGTTACAGCCACAGGCTTTGAGAATCTCGGCGCCCTCTTTATCATGCAATAACGCGTAAAGAAGGTGTTCGACGGTAATGTATTCATGGCGCTCGTCAGCGGCCTGGTTAATAACAGCCTGCAGGATGATGTCGAGATCTTTGCTGATCATTCTTTCTCCATATCACATTTTAACGGAAAGCCGTTTTCGCGGGCCAGAGCGTGCACCTGGGCAATTTTGGTTTCGGCGATTTCGCGGGTAAAAACGCCGGCAAGCCCTTTGCCGTTGCGGTGGACATGCAGCATGATACTGGTCGCATCGACTTTTGAACGGCCAAAAACCGTTTCGAGAATTTCAACGACGAAATCCATCGTCGTGTAGTCGTCATTGAGCAGAAACACTTTGTACATTGACGGGCGTGTGGTCTTTGCCCGGCTTTTTTCGATGACGCCACGTTGTGGGCTGTCTTCATTCTGACCCATAGAGGCCCCCTTCTTTAAGCCTGGCAAGCTCAGATGCCGTCTGCTCATTTTCAAGATGCAAGGCTTCCCAGGTGTTCATGGCCGCTTCAAGTTGTGCGTTCAGATCGGCGTGAGTATGCGCCGCTTCGGCAACCCGTGACGCGTTCCATTCGGGTGGCGGGCAGGCAAGTTGCCCTTCAACCTCTGCGAGTTGCCTTTCAACCACAGCAATGGCCTTTTCATGTTCTTCGATGTCGCGTTTCAGCCTTTGTAGGCGGTTGTTCAGCTGTTTCTGCTGTCTGGCATCATCGCGAGCCTGCTGTTTGCGATCAGAAACCAGCGGAACAACGGTGTCAGCTTCACTGACCAGTTCACCGGCTTGTTCGCGGCGCTGTTTTGCCCACATATACTGGCTATAATTGCCCTGGTAGACAACGGCCCTGCCGTTTTCAACGGCGAGCACCTTGGTTGCCAGACTGTCAAGAAAAAACCGGTCGTGAGAAACGATTACAATAGTGCCTTTGAAGTCTTCAAGAGCGCTTAAAAGCGCTTCACGACTGTTTATATCGAGATGGTTGGTTGGTTCATCGAGCAGCAGAAGATTGCAGGGCCTCAGCATCATTCTGGCAAGCCCGAGACGGCTTTTCTCGCCGCCAGACAAGACTCTAACCCGTTTTTCGACGTCGTCACCTGAAAAAAGAAAAGCACCCAGCAGATTGCGCACCTCAGGAACCATATCGAGGGGTGCCTCACGCATAACCCGGTCTTTTACTGTTTCTTCACCCTCAAAACTGATTTCTTCATCCTGGGCGAAATACCCGGGGTGCACGCGGTAACCCGTTTCGAGGTGGCCCTGCCAGAGATTGTCTTCGCCGGCGATAATACGCATCAGTGTGGTCTTGCCAGCGCCGTTTTCGCCGATGATCGCCAGACGATCACCTCGGTCGAGCACAAACGAAACGTCTTTAAGAACCTGGTTATTGCCGAAAGACCTGGCGATTTTTTCGCCGCGCAGCACTACTTCGCCGCTGCTCTCGCAGTCAGGAAAATGAAAACTGAGTTTTGGTAAAGCGCGAACCTGGGCGACCGTTTCGATCTTTTCGAGTTGTTTGATGCGACTCTGCACCTGTGACGCTTTGCTGGCCTTGTATCTGAAGCGTTCAATAAATTTTTCAACCCGCTTGCGCTCGCGATCCTGGCGATCCTGGGCGGCCTGGGCTTCGTGTGCCCAGACTTCGCGTGCTTCAAGAAAGCCCGAATAATTGCCCCGAAACATGCGTGAACCTTCGGGGACTATTGCAACCACAGAGCTTGCCAGTTCGTCGAGAAAATAACGGTCATGTGAAACCACGAGAATACCGCCCGGGTAAGAGGCGAGGTAGTCTTCGAGGAAAGATATGGAAGCGATGTCAAGGTAGTTGGTCGGTTCGTCGAGCAGCAGGTAATCTGGCTCAGTGAGCAGCAACCGCACGAAATAACCGCGCATCTGCCAGCCGCCCGAAAAGGTTTTGAGCGGGTCATGAAAGCGGCTTTCAGGAAAGCCAAAGCCTTTGAGAAGCCTGATGGTTTTTGCCTGCCAGGTATAACCGCCTGATTTTTCATATTCGGCAACCAGTCGTTCATAATCATCTTGAATGATGGCACTTGTGCGACCGTCAGCCATTGCGGCCTCGATGCTCTCAAGGCGGGCTTTGATGTCTTTTAGCCTAGCAAAAGCCTGGGTTACCAACTCCCAGAGGGTCATCGTCTCTTTTTCAAGGTTCCAGTTCTGGTTGTCAGCCAGAAAGATTTCCTGGGGCAGGTAGCCGATGCGGCTGTCGCGCGGGCGGGTGACAGAGCCAGAATCTGGGTGTTCATAACCGAGAATAATGCGCATCAGAGTAGTTTTGCCCGAACCGTTGCTGCCAACCAGTGCGACGCATTCGCCGGGATTAACCGCGAAGGTTACACCCGCGAACAGGGTTCTGATGCTGAAAGATTTTGAAAGATTGCTGATCTGCAGAGACATAATGATTTCCTGTGATTAAGTGGGCAGTCTACCATTTTGCACCGGGTGTTTCAATGGCCGGTGGCCATATATAAAAAACCCAGCCTGCTTTGACTATTGTGGAGTCAGGGGTTACAATCTTTAGAGAGTGATCAGGAGACTGCCGAATGAACCGAAATGGGAATATACCCGGCCCTTCACTGGCGTTATTAACCGACCTTTACCAGCTGACCATGGCCTATGGTTACTGGAAAACCGGAAACCTTGAAAAAGAAGGAATTTTTAACCTCTTTTTTCGCAAAAATCCTTTTTCAGGTGGCCTGACGGTTGCATGCGGCCTTCAGCAGGTCATTGATCTTCTCGAAAACTTTTCTTTTGATGTTTCAGATATCGACTATCTGGCCAGCCTTACCGGTAATGACGGCAAAGCGCTTTTTGAGCGCGGCTTTCTCGATTATCTCGCCGACATCCGGTTCAGCTGCGATGTCGATGCGGTCAGCGAGGGTTCGGTCGTCTTTCCATCAGAACCGCTGTTGCGCATTAAAGGGCCGATTATACAATGCCAGATTCTAGAAACACCCTTGCTGAATATTTTGAACTTTCAGAGCCTTATAGCCACCAAGTCGGCACGCATCTGCGCGGCAGCGCAGGGTGACCCGGTCATGGAATTCGGCCTTCGGCGTGCCCAGGGGATTAACGGTGCGTTGGCCGCCAGCCGGGCCGCCTATATTGGTGGGTGTGGCAGCACTTCCAACGTTCTGGCCGGCAAGATTTACGGAATTCCGGTTAAGGGCACGCATGCCCACAGCTGGGTGATGTCATTCGCCGACGAAGAAGAAGCTTTTCGTGAATACTCGCGGGCCATGCCTAATAACTGCCTGTTTCTCGTTGATACCTACGATACTCTCACAGGGGTTCATAACGCCGTAAAAATCGGGCATGAACTGCGAAAAAAGGGTCATGAATTCAACGGAATCAGGCTTGATTCAGGCGATCTCGCCTATCTGAGCATCGAGGCACGCAAAATTCTCGATGCCGGCGGTTTTAACAATGCGATAATCTGCGCCAGCAACGACCTTGATGAACACATCATCAGCAGCCTTAAGCAACAGGGCGCCCGAATCAACCTGTGGGGGGTCGGCACCCGCCTGGCAACCGGGCACGATCAGGGTGCGCTCGGCGGCGTGTACAAGCTGGTCGCACTGCGCGACCCTGAGCAACCATGGCAGCACCGCATAAAGCTTTCCGAACAAAAAATCAAGATAACCACGCCCGGCGACCTGCAGGTGCGAAGGTTCATCAAAAACGGAGAAGCTCTCGGCGACATGATCTACGATCAGTTGTCAGGGCTGCCTGAACGTCGGGTGATTATCGATCCTGACGATCACACCCGGCGCAAAAAGTTCGCTGACGATGCCGAAGTCAGAGAAATGCTTGAACCGGTTGCGCGGCGCGGCCGAATTGTTGCGCCCCGCTGCGATATACACGAATTGCGGCAACGAGTTAAAAAAGAACTCGGTTATTTTCACGAGGGCATAAGAAGGTTTGTTAACCCGCACCTTTACCCGGTCGGGCTTGAAGAAAAGCTTCATCAGCTGAAAGCCCGCATGATCACAGAAAATCGCAAGGTAAGCGAATAATTAACCAGCCGCGAAGTTTGCGGCAAAGGAGAGAGAGATATGAAAGCTCTGGTAATGGTCGATCTTCAGAATGATTTTATGCCTGGGGGCTCTCTGGCAGTCGTGGATGGTGACACAACTGTGCCAATGGCGAACTGGCTGGCGGCAAGGTTTCCGCTGGTGGTGGCCACCCAGGACTGGCACCCCCAGGAACATCAAAGCTTTGCCGTCAACAACCCGGGGCGACTGGTCGGTGATGTTATCAACCTGAATGGTTGCCAGCAGGTCATGTGGCCGGCCCATTGCGTGCAGAACAAGTTTGGAGCAGACTTTCACCCCGACCTCAAGCAAGAACTTATACACAAGGTTTTTCAGAAGGGTATGAATGCAGAGATAGACTCATACAGCGGCTTTTTCGACAATAACCGCCTTTGCCCGACCGGCCTTGAAGAGTGGCTTAAAAAGAAAGAAGTGACAGATATTTATATCTGCGGGCTGGCAACCGACTACTGTGTAAAATTTACAGCTCTGGATGCGGCTTCGCTTGGGTTCAAAACCTGGCTGGTAGAAGACGCCTGCCGCGGCGTTGATCTCGAACCCGGTGACAGCGCCAGAGCGATTGCCGAGATGCAGGCGGCAGGCATAAAAATTATTTCAAGCCGCGAGCTGCAGATGACCATGGGTTGAACAACAACCCAGATCAAAGCCCCCAGGTTTTCAGATTAATCTCTGATAGATCGAGGTTAGCAACGTTGTTGGTTTTCGCCTTGAAATCCTGCAATTGCTTAACCATCTGCTGACCCGCATTGAACAACTCTGACTTGGCATTGAACATTTCTTTAACGGTGCTGGTCTTAAAGCCGCTGCCACCCAGCGACTTAAGGGTGCCCCAGTTAAGATCACCCTTGTTGACCATTGCAGCCAGGGCTTCTCGCACATTTTTAGCTCGGGACTTTTTTGAATCTGACATATTACCAAGCCAGTTCCGTTTGAACATTGCATCGGCGCTCAGATCGCGGATATCCTGGTCGAGTTTACCCATGGCGGTCTTGATTTCACCCAGGCCCCTCATCAGCTCATCACGCACCTTGAGAATTTCGCCAGCCGTCATTTTGGTTATATCGGCCGCCGCTGCAGAAAATTCGCCAGTGAAATCCTGAACCAGTTTTTTGGCGTCGGCTTTGACCCCGGCCATAACGCTGCCCTGAGTCGCAAAAAATTTGTTAACGTCCCCAACGTCACGCCAATATTTATCAAGTTCGTCAGAGCTGTCTTCGCGCATGACAATGAGCTTTTCCTGGGAATATTCCGGTTCTTCGCCTTCCTTGATGCCATCAAAACCAGCTTTAACCTTGAGGCTGACAACCAGTCGGCCAGGGCCATCGGGGGTGGTGTTCACGGCAAAATCCTCAACATTCCGGCAGATAAGCCATTGCTTACCTTCAAAGCGTCTGATCAGGTCTGGCTGCACATAAAGGTAGCTGAGCGGCACGTCTTCGTCTTCATTTTTGCCAGGCTTGCGCACTTTAATTTCAATAACGTCATCGCTGACCTGCTTGAAGGTGCCTTTGCGGGCCTGACTGAGGTCATTTTCGAGCAGGGCCAGCACTTTATTGGCTTCTTGCTTGATATAGTCGCGGCTGGCCACCATGGCGCGTTTGTTTGCCGAATCATGCAAAAGGTAATAGAGAGGCACCGAAACCAACGCCATGATGAAAAAGGCCACCATGATCTCTATAAGAGTCATACCCTGTTTTTTCATAATTGCTCTCCTATGGCCTGACGATCAGAAACGATTTTTTCCGCACCGCTGCCGGGCCACCCGCCCGACTGAACGAGCAGGTAATATCGGCCTGCACCATTGTTCGATCAGCTTTACCATCACGGGTCACGAAGCTCCATGCACCCTCAACCGTAAAATCTTTAAATTTGCTCTGCACTTTAAGAACCTCGCTGAGGCTGATGGGGTAAAAACCGTCTGAAAGCTGAAAAGGCCCGGCGAAGTCTTTTTCGGCCCCTTCTGCTTCGGCTCGCTCGTAGTAATTCTTAAAAGGCATGGCCATCAGCTCACTTTTGATACTTTCAAGGATACGTTCGGCCATCTGAATCTTTTCGGTTTCGATGACAGTGGTCGCGTCACTTGAAGACATGCGGGTCAGCGGCACCAGAGCCAGAATGAGAATCGCCAGGGCAATGGTGATCTCAACCAGAGTGACCCCAGCGGCGGGCTTAAGAAATAAAGTCTTCATCACGCACATGCAACTACTCTTTCTTTTCGGGCTTTACGAACTGGAAAGCGGCGGTCTGGGCACTGAAGGTAACATAATACCTGGTCGGGTCCCATTTGGCTATCGGTCTGATCATTGACAGCAGAGAACTGCGGCAATGATTCGATTCATAATAAACTTGCAGGTCTCCCTGGCAATCGCCGCGTTTGAAGCGGTTAACCACCAGATTGCCATGCACGGTCAACGAAGCCCCGATCGGGTTCATGACGCCGCGGTCACCGTACAGGCAGGCTGCAACTGAGCGGTCACCATAATGATTGACTATGGCGCCATTTCGAGCTATCAGCGAGAAAAGTGTAGCATTGCCATTGGCGTCGTAATCCTGGCGGGTGATGTTGCCTTTCAGATGAATGTTGGCGGCTGCAACGATAGAACCACGGCCCATCACGTGCAGGTCTTCGAGCCAGAGATTATCGTTAACAAAGGTGATGCCATCACAGATAAAGGTCTTTTTGCCGTTGTATTCAATGCAGCGGTTATCAAGATCGCGGTTGAATTCTTGGGATGATGCATAAAAATAGCTGGCTTTCTTGAGATACTGGGTCGGCGAATAGATATTGGCCGGCAGGTTACCTTTGTCGTTCGGGTCCCAGGCTTTTTTGCCTTCGTCTTCGTTTTTGTAAGGCGGAAAACCACAGAATCCGTAGGGTTCTTTCTGGGCTTTGGCCCAGAACCATGGTATGGGAATCTCAAGACCGAGAAAGCCGATGATGGGAATAGGTGGAATAAGAATTTTGACCAGCAGCATCCGGATATGGGTGTAAACCTTTTTAAGATAGCCCTCAACCCGCAGCGACAGGGGAAATTCGAGGTGGAAATTGCCAAAGAACAAAGTTCGGGCAAAGCGTGGTGGAATCGGCAACCAGTAACCACCCATGCTGCCTGGTTCGCCACCGCCAAAATAGCCCCAGTCAAAGGGTTTGCCCTTCGCCCAGAAGTTATAATACACGCTGTCGATGCCGGGAATGACGTTATGCGACTTTCCGTCACCATCAGGATGGTCGCCATTGCAAGCCGTCTTGGCATCATCTTTATGCGAAAGAAGCAGAGAGACGATTTCCATTTTTTTAAGGTGAGCGGGGTTGAGAGACAGTTCAGGAAACATGGTGATCTTCACCAGCATCTCTTTAGTGCCGTTGACTCTGACGAGGCCGGGCAACTGAACACCCCGCGCCAGATCTTTGAGATCGAGTTTGAAAATGTTTTTAATTGAATCCCAGATGGCGCTGAGGGAAGGCATGTTGTGAATGATGATGTCACCGGTGCCTTCGTTCCATTTAATTTCGTCGTTGCCTTCCCATTTGTCGGTGTTTTCGAGGGCCTTCTCGTATAACAGCTTCGTATTGGCAACAAAGAAAGTATAGTCTGATGCAATGGGTTGAACATCGGCGACCCTGAATTCGCGATGCGCGACGAGCCTTTTGCTGATGGTTGTGCCAGAAGGGTAGTCTGGAGTATATTCTACATCAACGACAACTTCGAAGAAGCCCTGTTTTTCTACGGTTACATCCCAGGAGACGTTGCCGGCAAAAGCCGTGAGAAAAGGTGGCAGACAGTTCTGAATAGCCGATTCAATACGCTTGTTGATCTTGTCAAAATCGATATTCAGCTGCAGGGCGCTACCGAAAACCTTTTTGGCAAGGCCCTGTGGCGTAAGTTGGATTTTTTCCTGAATCTTGTCGAAAACTTTATTCAGCAGAGGCTGCAACAGGTAACCGATCGGCACCGGCACGCCCTGAACCATTATGGTCCAGCCGGTGATATCGGGGGC
>DAOPYA010000001.1:0-90597 GCA_035352635.1 Candidatus Rifleibacterium sp. | reverse complement strand
TTGAGCAGAGGTTTGTCGGGGAGAAACTTGGCAAGATCGATATTCGGCATCTGGGGAGGGCCGTTATCGGAATCACCGGTGGGGTCTTTGGAGATACCAGAAACAACATCGGCAGCGCCAATTTTGATCTTGTCAAAAATTGAACCTAGAAAACCGGTTACCTTGCGCAGCGGTATCTCAACCCCACCGACAATGTAATCGGGGTTATCGGCAAGAATACCGAAGGCTCTTTTAATGCGGGCCGTGCAGACAACGCGAACGCGACCACCAAGATTGGAGAACATGCCCTTCAGAGGCGCAAGTGGTGCCTTCGGGTCAGGTGAAACCGTATCGTAAATATAAACGATGCCGTCTTCGTAAAGAGGCTTGAAGAGAACGTTATTAAAGAGATCAAGCTGAACATCGACACCATTTTGTTTGGCACCGGCGAAGCTTACCGGGTCAATATAGGCCCCGGCAATCGGTGCGGGCAGCCTGAAATAGATAAACCAGCTCTTCAAAAGCTCTTTGGGGTCAGAGAAGAGCCGCCAGAAAGCGCTGTAATCGTTCATGCTATCTTTAACGATCTTAAAAGTCATATTGGCAGCCGATTCAGCACATTCTTCGGCACGCTTTTCATGACTGCTGAAGACCGTGTTCCAGCGACCGGAAACAGTCAGACGTGAGATGGTTACGCCGACAATGATAAGAACACCCAGCACACCCAGTGCCATCAGATAGGCCGACCCTCGGTTTTTAAATGATCTGCGGTTCAAGGTTTTTCTCCTGAATGTTCATCGTGCCTGTAGAATATTATAGAGAAACAGGCTGCCGGGCACAATTCACTGTGATTCAAAATACTTACGAAAATCTTCGTCCATATGTTTCAGAGCTTCGACACTTGTCTGAATTGTTTCTTCACTCTCGCCGCTGGCCCTGAGTTTGGTCATGATTTCCTCGGGGCTGGTTCCAGCCGCCAACGATTGGCTGAGTTCCATAAGTTGACTGAAAGTATTACCAAAGTCAGCAAAAGCCTTGATATCTTCATTGCCGGGCATAGACTGAAACTCTTTAAGAAGGCGATCCTGCCATTTAACCCAGGAATTTCGGTCGCGTTTTTGCTCGCTGATTTCGACGAGACGCTGCACAGCCGTCAATTTGCCATAGCTGTTGAGAGACTGATCGTTGGCAGCCTGCTCATAATAGGCTTCGGCCTCAGAAAAATTCCCGGCCTCCCAGGCTTTTGTGGCGCTATGGTAATTTGAGTTCAGATTGGCGGCGGCGGCGTTGCGATCGTCTTCTGAGGCGTTGGGGTTATTGACAATATCGGTCATGTGCTGAAAAAAATCTTTTTCGTAGTTGTCTTTGAACTGTTTGCATTCATCCTGGCCGTTTTTGATGGCCGCGCCGTATTCTTTGCCATTGAGAAGTTCACGGGCGCCGCTTTTTAGAGTTCCCTGCCAGTCAGCGCCGCCAACCTGCGTTTTGCTGCCTGAGGCCTGCTCTTTGCTGCCAAAGAAACCAGCTTTGCTGGTGGTCTTAGTGTTTTCAGAGTGTTTGATCGAGTCAGAACTGCCACCCCATAGAAACCAAAGAATTGGCACCAGAAAGACCGCACCGGTAAGGTAATGCCATTTAAATTCAAAAAGATGCAGAAACACCTTTTCGACGGGTGTGTCTTCTGGTGCGATAGGCGTCGATTCAAGATCGTCGTCACCAAGCACTGAATTAAAGGCATAAGAAGAACGGTCGGGGGTCGTTGCTTCCTGGTCAGCTTTAAAAGCATCCCAGCATTCGTTTTCGATTTCATCGGGCGGGCGCTGGAAAACATTTTCGGCCGAGATAAGCGCAACTTTCCAGATTTCTTCGAACCCAGCCTTGATCTCGCCATTTTTGTTGTGGGTGAAGGCGAAAAGCCGGAACATACCTTCGCGGGTGGGGTTGGCAGCTACCATGTAACCAGCCTGAACCTGTAGATCAAGATTCGCTTCGCTTGCCAACAGGCGCCAGAGCATCGGTTCGGCAGACGGGTAATCGAGCTGCGGCAGCAGGGACAAGCCAATGCGGCGGGTTGCGGCAGAACCAGACTTCAACATCGACTGCAAGTATTGAACTGCTGCCTCTTTGTCGGCCTGCATAAATACTTCGAGGGCCGCAGCCTTCATGCGTGGGTCTTCGGCGGCAAGAAAACCATTTAAACCAGGCAACATGGCGTCGATATCGATGACACCAAGCGTTTTAACCGCCTGCGCCGCCACTGATGGTTCTTTATCTTTCAGCAATGGGGCGATTGCGGGGGAGTCAATGCGACTACCCAGGCGGCTGATGGTCTTGAGAATCTCAAGAACAATATTCTTTTTTGCAGTGGCCTTCAAAAGCGCAACCAAAGTCTGACGCGCGGCAAGATAAGCTTCAGAAGAATCGAGACCAACAATCAGAGAGCGCTGCATACCCGGAGGCATGGCAAGAAATTCTTCGGGAGTTGGAAATCTGGCCGGCAAGGCCTGAGGTTTGACCTTTTCTTCGCTGACCAGCGATTCAATGAGAGTTTTAACCTCTGGCGAAGTTTCAGTAGCCAGACATTTTTTCAGGACATTGCGGATGGACTCATTTTCAATAAATGGCGCGAGCCGTTCAACGGCAGAGGCACGCAACGCGGCATCACTGCTGGCAAGGTCGGCAACCGCACAACGGATAATCTGCTCAGAGCGACGGTTGGCGATCTGCTTTTTAAGGCCTGCAACATATTCTTCGACGCCGGTTTTGAGGATACCGGCTGCCTGAATTGCTTCGATACTCTGTTTAAAAATCAGCTGAAGAATATGTTTTTTGATGCCTGTAGACAGGGTCATGATGTCGTACAGTTTCAGCGGGAGTTCGACAGAGGGGTTAAAAGCAACGACAAACCCGGCCTTAACGAGCAGCAGTGGCTGGATTTCGCGGCCGAGATATTGCAGAAACAGGTTTTCGACTTTGTCAAAATTAACGAGCATCAGTTCTCGGAGGGCCTTCTGCCTGATCAGGGCGTTTTTATGAAACTGAAACGCCTGAATGTATTTAATCGCCTCATCACAATCGATCTGGCGCAACAAATGGACCGCATGCAATTGAACGCGAAATGATTTTGCGGAAAGGCCGATTCTCACCTGTTTTTTAAAAGCATCCGGATCGCGTTGCTGCAAGAGGGAGAGACCGGCACAGATAACCTCAGGCTCACTGCCGAGAAGAAGCATCGGCACCAGATCGCAGTCGGCGGCAGTTCCGAAGCGGCCTAGAATGGTCAGACCGGCTTCGATAATCCGGGGGTCTTTTTCGACAGCGACACACTGGCGCCATGCCTGAACTGCTTCTTCGGAGGGTGGTTTGCGCAACATCTGGGTGATAACCGAAGCTTTTGCAGGTTCAGCACCAGCGAGAAACCCTGCAATAACCTGCGGGGTGACATCAAGCCCCTTCAGTTGCCCTTTTAATTCAAGCCTTGCCCGCTCAAGGCTCAGAACCCATTGAGCCAGTTGTCGGCAAATCGCTGACTGGTCTTTTGAGGAGATTTCTTGGACATGGCCAACAAGGTAAGGCGGGATACCGGTGGCAACCAACTCTTCGAGAGCAATTTGCCGGCTGACCTCATCATCTGAATTGAGAGAAAGATCAATCCATTCGTTGAGATCGAGCTTTTCAGGCAATTTTCCGGCAATCGAAGCGCTGGTCATTTCTTAACCTGCTTTTAGCAAAATTTTTAGGTACATTTTATAGTATAACAAAGCCACCGTTTCAACGCCCGATTTTTTTCCGGGCTGACTAAAACAATCATCAACTATATTTCTGGCCCATTGCATCTGGCGTAAACAAAAAATGGGGGTATAATTGTACAATCAGGTTAACAATTGAGGTAATTTATGACCGATCGCAAAATTAGAAAGTTTTCGGCAACGCTGATCAGTCTTTATCTGGTATTTTCATTGCTTATAAGCCCCGTAGTTTGGGCTGGCGAAAATCAAGGCACCGGGCATCTGCGCCTCAGTTTTTCGGCGGCGGTTGAAAACAGCCTCAGACATTCGGCTGCGGCTCTTGATCAGGCGATGGTCAAGCTCTGCAAAAGTCTTGATCAGTCAGACAACATAGATGTCAAAATCGACAGCCATTTTTATGACAACGACATCAGACGTTATCTGTTAGCGGTGAGCGGTCGAGTTAATTTTAGCGGCAAATTTCCATTCAAACCCGATAAAACGGCCTACCTGATCACCTGCAACCAGGAAATCTCTTATGATATCAGCATCACCAGGGTTCAAACCTCTGCAAACGGTTCGATTTCCTGTAATTTTGCCGCAACCTTCGTATTTTCAATGGACAGGCTTGCCTATAAAATGATGGAGACCATTCCACATCTGGCTGCTTCCGGGGCCATGGAGCCTGCGTTCGACCTGTTGGCCGAATTCTGCAAAAAATTGAACATCGGCATTCTTTCGCAAGCCATATCTGAAACCTGCCGCAATTTTTCTGATGTAGCGTTGACGAAAGCCGGCGCTGAACTGATCAACCAGGCTGGAAAAAACAAACATCTCGGCCTTCTGATCCGCGACAGCATCAGAAACGGCTCAATTATTGATTACCTGGGCATTACCATTCTAAAAACCGCTGCAACGACCATGGTCAGCGTCAGTGGTGCAACTCTCGGTTCCATGGTGGGTTCAGCAATCGCACCGGGGCCGGGTACCGCCATTGGGGCTTTCTTCGGCAGTCAGATTCTTTCTCTGATTGCCAAAGCGGTAATTCATGAACTCAGCGCCGAGATTCCGGTTAAGATCAATCTGAAGCGCATGATTACCAGCTGGCGAATTCTCAACCAAGATGCGGGCAACGAAAAGGCCCGACTGGCGCTCAATGAGGCTCAGGGCAAGATTAAAAAGAAAATTCTCAGCGAATTCGGCAACGAAAAATTCAGCCTCTTTAAAACCCTGCTTGAAGAGATCGACCAGATGTACCCTGCCGACCGACAGGCGACTGTACCCCTGCTCAAAGAACTCCAGGAAACACTGATGTTCAAAGTCACCATGGATGGCGACTGGTATTTTGCACGGCAATATCACCAGCTCAGGCTTTCCACCGAAAAATGGGGCATGCAGAAGCAGATCATTTTTACTTCTGAAAGCAACCGGCAAAATTCGGGCAGATAATTGACTTTTAACCTGACCGGTGCGATAATTTGAAACTGTTTTTAATGCCCTGTTCAAGGGAATAAACTAAGGAGTTGTTTTTAATGAAGCAAACCGCAATGGAGAAAGAAAAAGTGACCGCTACAAAAAGACTTCCGTACAAAGTCAAAGATATTGATCTCTGGCAGCTTGGCCGCAAGGAAATTGAAATCGCCGAACACGAAATGCCGGGTCTGATGTCAATTCGCGCCAAATACGGCAAAAAGAAACCGTTGCGCGGAGCCAGAATCATGGGTTCGCTTCATATGACCGTACAAACCGCCGTTCTCATTGAAACCCTTGTAGAACTGGGTGCCGATGTCAGATGGTGCAGCTGCAATATTTTTTCCACCCAGGACACCGCTGCGGCCGCAATTGCGAAAGCCGGCGTTCCGGTATACGCCTGGAAGGGCGAAACCCTTGAAGAATATTGGTGGTGCACCCGTGAAGCCATTATCTGGCCGGATGGCCAGGGCCCGAACCTGATCGTCGATGACGGCGGAGACGCTACCCTGATGGTTCACATTGGCGTAGATGCCGAAAAGAACCCCAAAGTACTCGACAGAACCCCGGATGGCGAAGATGAAGCGCAGCTTCTGGCCATTCTTAAACAGACTCTCAAATCAGAACCCCAGAAGTGGACCACCATCGCCAAAAACATCAAGGGCGTAAGCGAAGAAACCACTACGGGTGTTCACCGCCTTTACAAAATGATGGAAAACAAGAGCCTGCTCTTCCCTGCCATCAACGTTAACGATTCAGTAACCAAATCAAAATTCGATAATCTTTATGGTTGCCGCGAAAGTCTTGCTGACGGCATCAAGCGTGCAACTGACGTGATGGTAGCTGGCAAGGTCGCGGTAGTTTGCGGTTATGGTGATGTCGGCAAGGGCTGCGCCCAGAGCATGCGCAATTTCGGCGCCCGGGTTATCGTCACCGAAATCGACCCGATCTGCGCTCTGCAGGCCGCCATGGAAGGTTACGAAGTCAAAACCGTTGAAGACACTCTCGGTGCCGGCGATATTTACATCACCACTACCGGCAACAAAGATGTCATCACCGCTGAACATTGTTCAAAAATGAAAGATCAGGCAATTGTCTGCAATATCGGTCATTTCGACAACGAAATTCAGATGTCAAAAATCGAAGGCTGGCCCGGAATCAAGAAAACCAACATCAAGCCCCAGGTTGATAAATATACCTACAAAGATGGCAAGATGATCTACGTTCTGGCTGAAGGTCGCCTGGTCAATCTTGGCTGCGCCACCGGTCACCCCAGTTTCGTCATGAGCAACTCATTCACCAACCAGACGCTTGCCCAGCTCGATCTGTGGCAGAATGAGCACAAAGTTGGCGTTTATACCCTCTCTAAAAAGCTCGACGAAGAAGTCGCCCGACTGCACCTCGAAAAAATTGGGGTCAAACTCACCAAGCTTACCCCGAAACAGGCTGATTATCTTGGTGTTCCGGTCGAAGGCCCCTACAAAGCTGACCATTATCGCTACTAAGAGCTGAATAAGACCAGCGCCCGAACTCACCAGGAGTTCGGGCGCTTTTCTTTCGGGTTCAATTTTCTTCAGCGGCCCTGGCCAGCATAGTTGTGATATCGGCATCGACAGAGCGACGGTTTTCGCCGGCGATGCGATGCAGTTTGTCAGAGAACTCCTGGCGACGGCCAGCCAGAAGGTTCAGCTTTTCTTCAAAATAACCCTGGGTTGCTTCAGGTGGCGGGCAGCAGAACTGCCAGCGACAGGCCGCCGCGAAGGCCGTAACCTTTGGATCGTAGGCGATTCCGATCCAGGGGATTGACAGGCAGGTAGAGACAATACAACCGTGCAGGCGCATAGACACGACCACATCGAATTCAGCAAAAGCTTCGAGCGGGTCAGCGGCGTATAGGATATCGCCGATCCAGCCGGCCGATCTCCAGACAGTTTCGTCTTCACCAGGCTGAAAGGCAACCGGCACCAGTTCGAGGTTCTCGTTGTCAGCACGCATGCGCAGCAAGTCAGCAACAATGCGAGCTGAATCAGGAACCGAGGAACGAATCACGGCTCCGACCCGCAGGGCATCTTTTTGCCGTTTAACCGGAACCCGGCGCGGCTTTTCATTGAGAAAGACAAGATCAGAGCTGACCGGAATGCTCTCGCGGCGGGCTAAGGCTGCGCCGACAGCTGCTGATTCGCTGTCTCTGGCGCTGAGAAAACCGGCCTTCGACAATTCGCAACTCAGCCAGTTTTGCAAAATACCGGCAGTGAAACCGGAGGTTGCAAAGGGGCCGAGGCCCTGAGCCGGCAGCAGCACAACCGCACCGAAAAGGCGGGCCATGGTAAGCAACGACAGGTAGTAAACGAGACTCAGGCTGCTGGTGGCAGACTGAAGCACCCCACCGCCCGGAATAGCAATCAAGCGACAGTTAACCAGTTCTTCGGCGAGCAGGAACAGATTGCTTCTCGGCACCAGGTGCAGGCGGCCTTCGGTTACCCGGGTTGAAGAGCCACGATTGAGTATGGCAATTTCATAATCAGGGAATTCGCTGGCAAACCTGCGGATAAAAGTATCACATAGCAGTTCATCGCCGGCATTACCGAAGCCGAAGTAACCAAGAAGCAGGAGTTTTCGGGGTTTTTCGGCACCCGCCCGCAACAGCAACTGAAGAACTGCTGCCGCAAAAACGACGGCGACCCCTATAACCAGACCAAGCCACAGCCCGTTGAAAATACGCAGCAGGCTGAGCAGCAGTGGAGTATGAAAATGACAGAGTGAATTCAGGGCTGAAACCTGGCCCATCTGCATGAAAACTGCCAGCAGCGGCAGAATTGCAAAATTACGCCGCAGGTAGAAAAAAATGAACAGCAGCCCGGCCGGGTAACCGACGAGAAATTCCTTGTTGCGCGGCCTTGCCACAAGTATGTTCTCAAGAAAGGTGCGAAAGGTATCTTCAGCTTCAGAGGGTTTAAGAAAGGTAACGTTACCAGAGCGAAGAACGTAGAGAAGCACGCTGCCGGCGGCTGCTGCCAGCAAAATACCGACAACCGGCGTTAAAGGGCGGTGCAGCAGGCCGAAAATGCCGCGCCCGTAACTGCGCAGCGACCAGATGCCCGTGATCAGCAACGGTAGAATGAACGCGAGCTTTATGCCTCTGAACTGATCGAATTTGAGCAGATATTCGATTTCAGAATAAAGACCGGCAATCAATAGACCGCCGAAAATTGAGGGCAAAACCATGCGCAGTGCGAACCCTGGCACATTTTTCCAAAAACCGGCGGCGCCGTTTTCTTCGAGTCGGCGCATCGCCAGAACAACCCCTAGACAAGAGTAAGAAACGGCTCCCAGAAGGCCGGCCAGCGCAGTAAACTGGTCGGCTGGAGCTGCAAAACAGAAGACAGAGAACAGAGCAACGGTGCCAAGACAGAAGTTCGGGCCAATGGATGGCCAGAAGGTGGTGCGCAGAAGAATTAGCAGACCCAGCAATAGTGAAATACCGGCCGCCAGTTTTTCAAAAATGGTCATGGGGCCGACCAGGTGGCGAGGCTCATGCAGGCGCTCAACCTGGTTGTTGGCCACACGAAACCCTGACTCGGAGAGTTCTTTAACTATGCGTGCCAGATAGTCGATGTTAAAATTGGCCAGGTTTTCGATAAACTTCTTGTCATCTTGAAAGAAGCAGCGGATATAGAGCATTTTCAGACTGCGATCTTTGACGGCACGCACCCATCGTGCGACTGCACGCGGAACATTATAGACAAGATCGAGTTCTTTGCGGCCAATGCTGTGAACCCTTACAAATGGCCGGGTTGCGGCAAGGCCGTTCAGATATGTTTCGATGCCATTCTGCAGGTTGAATTCGACCCAGCCGATGCGATAAGAGCGTTCTTTGAACAGGCCAACAATCTTGTTAAGTTCGCCCCTTGCGCCAAGCATTTCTTCTTCGGCAAAGAGCAGGGCTGAGACGCTTGCCGGAGGAGGCAGTGATTTTATTATCTTCGCGGCAGCATCCACAGAGAGACCTGGATAATTGTAAACCCTGACCACCAGACCAAGCCCGGCATCTTCAGCCATCTGAAAATACTCGGTCGAGAAGCCCAGACCAACGCGCTCCCGGAAGCCCTGACTGGATTTATTGACCAACAGCAGGTTGCGGTGAACGCGTCGAAGTCTATCGATGGGGATTTTCCAGGAGAGGGTCTGCTCGATGCGGTCAAGCAGTGCGGTATTTTCGCTATGAACCCAAAGAGAGCCGAGGGTGCTCGTGCCGGCGGGTGGTTCAAGCTCGTAGGTTTCTTCGAGCGAGAGTTTGCGAATCTCGCCGCTGTTCATAACCGTGATTTTGCCTTCGGCTTCGAGAGTAGCGAACGTATCTTCAGAAATCGCAACCGAACTTGCGCCATTCTTTTTGAGGGTATCGAAGAGTTCTTTGAGTGACCAGCCTTCTTCGCGGGCCAGCTTACGAATTTCTTCGAAGTCAACTACGGTTTCGATAATTACGTTGCGCTGCTCGGCAATATGGCGAAAAACCAGACGCCAGGCTGAAACCAGCACACCTGGGATCATAAGCGGTATTACAATCAGCCAGAATATTGAAAACCTTTTAAAAAAATCCATGGCTCAGGGGTTTGGCGCATCAGCGAGATATGATGCCATCAGTGTTGTCAGTTTGCGGGCCTTCAGAACTATTCCGCTACCGTCAGCAACCATCAGCAGATGATTGTGTGGCAGATCCGTATTGCCGGTTATTTCTCGACCGGCGGTCAGGTCAATGATCGCTTTGCCTGCGGTTGCTTCAAGTCGCAACTGACCAGACCTGATAACAAGCATGGCCCCGGTCTCTGGTTGCAGGTCAGAGTTTTCGGGCAGAACAATTGCCCTGAAGCGCAGAACATGATCGACAAAGCTTTTAGAAACGAGCGGATCACCGGCACTGCCGGGATTCTGGCCCAGAGCAGCAGTAGCGAGCAGAATCACGAGCAAAAAAATCAAAGGCGCTCGGGCGCCAGCAAGGGTTTGCATTTGCATGGTCAGACTCCCCGGGAAAGCGATGGGATGAATCGTACCACAGCCGCTGGCAAATGTAAAACCCAGAGAATTCTTGAATGTTTAGGGTTCGTGCTATACAATACCTTGCTACAAGCAATCTGGAGGAACAGTATGTTGATCAACGAAATTGAAATTGCCGGTGCATCGATATCGATAAAATGCTGGGCCATGAAGGTTGCCAATCTCGACGCCACTTTCGACACCATCATGAAGAAGGGCGACATGTTCAGTATTGAAACCGAGTTTCCGGGGTTTCATGACTGCGATTGCGAGAGTTCGATAATCCGCGGCTTCTATTCGGTGGTCATACCTTTCGAAATCGAGCATCTGGTTGAGGGTATCACCACAAAAACACTTTTTAAACGCATCGAGAGCTGCGAATTCATCATTACCGAAAAAATAGTTCTCACCTTTGGAAAATCCGGGCCGATGAAACTACTGGGCGCGGCTCTGTCGGCCCTGACCGGCGAGCATGTTGATCTGATTGAGTTTGAATTTCAGCACATGAACCAGTTGCAGGAACGCATGACCAACATCAAGTCGATTGTCATCACCAACCCGAAAGAAAAAGAGATCAGGCGTGCCAGGCTGGCCGGACACATGGAAACCTACACGGAATATAACATTATCGACCCCCGCAACCACGGGATCGAAAATGTTGCCGGGTTGATCGATACCCCCCTTGGGCCAATGACGATCACAGTCGGCAAAAAGGGCAGCATCAGACTTAACGTCAAAAAGGGCCTGATCATGACAATCGAATGCCTCGAATGGATTCTCGACCTTATAATCAGCGAAAAAGCCCCCCAGCCATCGAAGGCAGTTCAATCAGTGTTTTAGTGCCGCCAGCCTTTTTGCCCGCCAGCGCTTGTGGCGATTGAATCCTGCAGAAACTGAGCAAAAATTTCAGGCAGCGGCTTCGGGCATTACATCGCGTGATCTGGCGAGTTTTGAATGATAAATAAAGACGCGTGAGCCAATCACGATACTGTCGCCATCGACGAGCACCCGGTGCCGGCAACGCCCCTGATTGATGCGCAGGCTGACATCGTCGTCATGGGCTTCTATGATATGCAGGCCGTCTTTTTCGGTGATCACAAAAAGATTTTCGGGGCCTTCTGGCAGAGTCAGATCGCATTCATCGGCAGACCCGGCGACAAATTCAGGCCCATCAATATAGTATCTGAAAACGATCCAGCGACCGACATATTCATCCAGCCAGCTCTCTTTGAGGATTTCCCAGGCAAGGGCAAAGCCAGAACCTGTCATACCGCCCAGCAGAAGAAAAGCAAGCAGATAATGGCTGTCGCTGAGAAAAAAGCGGTCAACAAATGCGCCAGCGATGATCAGAGCAGGAGTCAGGCCCATCAGACTACGGCACATTATACGCAGACTGCCGTGCATGATACCGAAACACCCTGAGAGACAGACCGAAAGATACATCCACCAGAAGAACCTGATAACGCCGCCGGCAATAACAGTGTAAGACAAGACAAAATCGGTAAACATGGCAAAGATAACTCCGCCAAGCATGGTTACCGAGAGGCCGATCGAGGTCGATGAGATCCAGCAGGCAGCAGCTTTCGCCAGGCGTTTTTCCATGATGATGACCGGCAGCGAAGTGACGAGACCTGCGAACAGGCCGCAGAAAACCCCGGTTACCAGCAGACCGGTCTGGAAATTTTCAACCAGATCCCAGGGGTTGCCCTCAGGCGAAACCAGCCAGGTAATGAACCCGGCCACCAGACCTGCGAAACACACTTCAAAATAGAAAAGCCAGTTCACAGTAAAAATCTCAACTCTGTGGTGTAACAAAACAACGGCAGGAAAAGCATAAAACTAGTCCTGCCGTTGCAGATTGTAGCAATTATTCTATGGTTTCGACAAGAGTCAACTGACTGACGAAGTAAATTCCATAGCCTTCAACTACCTCGTCGGGCATTATGGCGACGTTCGGATCTTCGAGATACTTTTTGCGGTCGCGGATAATATTCAACAGATCGCGGGGATGAACGGCACGCAGACCACGTTTGTCGCGACGGTAAAGGGCAAGTACCTGATCGATGTTGGCCTTGTCAAAGGTTATCCCCAACTTTTCGCAGGTTGATTTCCAGATTTCGGTGTATTCTTCAACGGTTGGGTTGCGAACATTAATCTTGTAGGGAAGGCGGCGCAGGAAGGCATCATCAACTATTTTCATCGGGTCAAGGTTGGTGCTGAACAGGAAAATTTCATCTGTAGGAACTTCCATGCGCTGACCGCCTAATACCAGGTAATCAAGCTTGTTTTCGAGCGGAATGATGAAACGATTGAAAATTTCTTCAACTGCGCAGCGCTGGCGACCAAGGTCGTCGATAAGAAGAACCCCGCCAGTAGCCTTAACCTGGGGCGGGGCATCGAAGCAGCCAAACTTGATATTGTATTTCACTTCGAGATCTTCGAGGGTCAGTTCGCCGCCGGCGGTGATCAGTGGCGGGTTTACGGCAACCCAGCGTTCATCGAGCCCTTCCATGTCGAAGTTTTCGAGTGGCACATGACAGCTCGGGTCAAAAATTCTGACGAGCTGATTGCTGACTTCGACGGCATAGGGAACAACCATTGGTGGCAGCATCTTGACGACTGAACTGCACAAAAACGTTTTGCCGTTGCCGGGAAACCCGTAAACGAAGGCTGGTTTTCGGGCACAAACTGCCTGACCAATCTGAAAAAGCACATCTTTATAGCCGAGGTGATGCGAAAACTTTTCTTCGAGCAGCTTGCGATTGATCGCAAAGCTCTTTTTGCCCTCATCGAGCATTTTGCGGGTAACCCTGATATATTCATCAAAACTGACTGGAACAGGCCCCAGGTATTTATCGCGATCGAGAATGTTTTTAGCACGTTCAGTGCCTTTCGGGTAAAGGCCGTACATGTAATCAGAACCCATGCCGGTGCCGCCGACCATGCCGACGATTTCACCTTTTTTGAGTTCGGCAATGACGTTTTGCACGATTTCGTTATCAATCTTGAGGATTTTAGCCAGTTTGCGTGGCCCTTCCTTGCCATGCACATAGAGTTCTTTGATGATCTGACTGTTGATTATTTCGGGGTCAATTTTCAGATCCAGTAATGACTTTGCCTGAGCCGGAATAATGGTTCGCAAATCAAGTGCCATATTTTTCCTCCAATTTGTCTCTTGTCAGAATTGTATAACAGTTTTTGCCCTTATATTCAACCGATTGCCATTTGCTCAACATTGGAGTTCTAAATGTTTGCAAAGCGGCTGAATCGGGTTATAATCCTGGCATGCAAACGCCTCTTTTAAGTTCGCTGACCTTGCTGGCGGGCAATTCAACGCGCATGGGCCGTTTAAAACAGCACGTATCGCTGGCTGGGGTTCCTTTTTTGCAGCGAATCATCGGCAAACTGTTGGCAATAAAGCAATCTCTGCACGCCATGGTCTTTGTCGGGCAGGCGAATGACCAAGACAGCCAGTCTCTGGTAGCCGATTCCGGCGGTATCTGGCTCAGTAACCCCTGCCCGGCAGATGGGCCTTTGAGTTCGATCCGTCTGGGCCTTGGAAAAATCGACCCAGGCTCGGCAATTCTTCTCTGGCCGGTAGATCACCCTATGATCGCGGCAGCAACGCTTGAGGGTCTCATCGCCAGCTGGCAACAGCAACCAGAGCTGATAACTGTTCCTTCTGACGGTCAGAGGCGCGGTCACCCTGGTATATACCCGGCCTGGTGCCGGCCATTGTTTTTTGAAATCGATCTGGCTTCTGGGGCGCGGCAGATCATGCAGCTGCACCCGGATCGGATACAACACCTGCTGACCGACGACCCCTGGATAACCCGGAATCTGAATACACCAGAAGCTCTCGCCGACGCCGAGGCGTGCCTTATTTCTGAGAAACCGGTTCGACAATCATCAGAGTAATATCGTCATGATTACGGGTTTCACCCATCCAAGATCTGAAACCGGCGATGACCTGCTGCACAGCCTCTTTAACCGGCACGCAGCGCGATTCTTTGAGCAGCGCATGAAAACGTGCTTCGCCGAAAAATGTGCGGTCAATTTTATGACGGGCCTCAGTTATGCCATCTGAATACATGATTATGCGATCACCCGCATCAAGCTGAACTTCATACTGTTCATACCTGAAGTCTTCAGTAAGGCCGACCGGCACGTTGCCCTCGGAGCGAACTACGATGCTGCCGTCGGCCTTTTGGATAACAAGCGGTGTGTGGCCTGCCCGGCAGCAGGTCAGAATGTTATTTTTCAGGTCAAGAAGACCGTAGATCATGGTGAAGTATTGATTGTTATTTTTATGCAGCAGAAATTCGGCATTGAGTTCTTCGGCCACCATGGCTGGCGGCCGCGGTGTGCCATCGGCTTGTCGCAGAATGCTGTTCGATCTTTCCCAGGCTGACAGGAAGCGGTGCACGGTAACCGCGAGCATAGCCGATTGAATACCGTGCCCGGAAACATCAAGAATGAACATGGCAACCTGATTATCGCCGAGCGGCATGATGTTAAGAAGGTCGCCGCCAATGTTTTCGCACGGATCATAGAACCAGCCGAAGCTCACCCCGGGAATCTCGACCCCCGTATCAGGCAGAAGGCTGCGTTGCAGTTTTCCGGCGGCTTGCAGGTCGGCATCGAGTTCTTCAAGAACATTGCTGAGTTCCTGATTCTTTTCTTCAAGCTCCGCTTCATGAAATTTGCGGTGATCGGTTTCTGCTTTAAAACGCAGCATCGACTTAACGCGCACCAGCAGTTCGTTCTCATTGATCGGTTTGGTTAGATAATCGACGGCACCTGCCTCAAAAGCCCTTACCAGGTCTTTGGTTTCAGATTTGGCGCTCTGCATGAGAATAGGAATATCAAGATAATCAGGATGGCGGCGGATCTGGCGAACGGCTTCGATTCCATCAATTTCGGGCATCATGATATCCATCAGTATAAGGTCAATCTGTGAGTTTTTCGGTGATGGGGTAATACCAAGGTATTCAAAAGCCTCAGATGCAGAAGCGGCGAGAAAAATGCGGCTGAAGCCGGCCGGTTCTAGAATGGCTTCAAGGAGCAGACGATTATCAGGTGAATCATCGACAACCAGAATGCTCATACAATTTTCAAGTCGTTCATGGCTGGTCATTACGGCTTAGTCTCCTGGGCGCTGAAATGAATACTGAAACATGAGCCCTGACCTGGCGAGCTTTTAACGGTAATTTTAACACCGATCAGATCGGCAAAGGAACGGGCAATGGCCAGGCCAAGACCGGCACCGCCATATTTTCTGGCGACCCGGGTATCGACCTGTTGAAAAGCTTCAAAGATCAATTTAAGCTTTTCTTCAGCGATACCTGGCCCTGAATCGCTGACATCAATGCGTAGCGGTCGGTTTTCGGAATCAACAATCAATTCGACGGTAACCGGCTCGCCTTCTGAGAACTTGATAGCATTATCGACAATGTTCTGCACGATCTGCCGCAATTTGACAATATCAGAAATTACAGGCTGGCTGTTCTCAGGAATTACGAGATTAAGGCTGATCTGCTTTTCTTCGATCAGCACCTGCATCAGGTCGATGACTTCTGACAGCAGCTCTGGAAGGATAATTTTGCTGAACTCGGCTTCCAGCTGGCTATTTTCGCTTCTGGAAAAATTGAGAACATTGTTAACCATCTGGAGCAGGGTTTCGCCATTGCGTGTTATCCGGTCGAGGTAGAGGGTTTCACGCGGCGAAAATCTGCTCTCGAGATTTTTTTGAAGGTGACGTGAAAAGCCAATAATCGAGTTCAGGGGCGTACGAAACTCATGGCTCATATTGGCTATAAATACACCTCTGGTCTGACTTGATCGCTCGGCTTCTGCCTTAGCTCGTTGCAGTTCTTCAAGCATACTCTTCTGCTCGGTAATATCACGGCTGACCCCGTATATTGCCTTGTTTGCACGGTCAACGGTGCTGTTCAACAACATCCAGCGCCATTCGCCGCTCTTATGTTTAAGACGCATCACCCGACCAAAAACATTGCGCCCCCCGAGAATATCAGCGAGCAGATGTTCGTCAGCGGCGAGATCTTCGGGGTTAATAATGGTGTTAATATGCTGACCATGCAATTCTTCGGGTTCATAGCCCATGCCATCGAACCATTGAGCGTTAACACGCCTGATAAAGCCGTCAAAGTCAAGAATACAGAAGAGATCGAGCGACATCTGAAAAAAACTGTTTCGCTCACTGATTAGTTTGCGGTTTTCGGAAAGATCTCTGATAAAACCAGTAAAGAGGCTGCCTTCAGCGAGCCTGACTTCGCCAACTGCGAGATCTATTGGAAACAGTTCGCCATTTTTTCGTTGGGCATCTATTTCGCGGCCAATCCCGACAATATGCGGGATTCTGGTATCTAGAAATCGCCTGATGTAGCTGTCGTGTTTTGAACGATGCGGCTCAGGTGCGAGCATGGCAACATTCTGCCCGATGGCCTCAAAGCTGCTAAAGCCAAACATTTTTTCGGCCGCACGGTTAAAGCCCTGAATCAGGCCACGATCATCAATGATAACCACGCCATCAACCGCGAGGTCAATAATTGTTGCCATGGTCTTTTCGCTGACCAGAAGTCTTTGCTGGGCATTGTAAAGGAGTTCGGGGTCTGAATCGGCAGGCGCGTTTTTCAGCAAGCCTTCTTCACCGGCGACCTCAATAAAATCATGCCCCCCGAGGCTCACAGGTGAAAACCTGAATCTGGCTGTGAACGGGGCCGCTTTGAGCTGGGAAAATTTCAGCAAACGTTCAACAGGGCCACGTTGCTTGTCAAAAAGCTCGCGCAACTCGCACTTAAAGCTGTCATTATTGAGGTCAGGGTGAATATCAAAAAGAAAAAAACCACCGACACCTGCGAGCTTAAAGCAGTCAAGCGCTTCGCGATCGGCATATTGCAGCTGATAATCAACTGAAGAAAAAATAAACAGCAAATGCTTCCCCTCCGAGCCAGACGAACAGTGAATTCTCAAACGTACCCGCCCCGGGCATTAATTCCAGAATACTATACCACGGCCGGGGGTTGTGATATCATAACAAAAATTTCGGGTGTATTAAATTATTGAATGGAGATACTTCACAATGAACATGTTACCAGCAAATCCAGCTCTAAACCCGTTGGGAGCAAAACCAGCCGCTACCACGAACCCAGGAGCCGGCCGCCAGGAAGTAACTCCACCAAAATGCTTTGGCACTGACTATTTCGGAAAATGGAACACCTCAGGCATGACTCTCGAGGGAATGAAAATCGACCACCCGGACTACCAGCAGAAATGCGCCAATTGCAGCCTTTTCGAACGTTGCTACATGACCAACCACATCCGACTGTTGCGCATTAAAAAATAAACCAGAACCGCAAAGGAAGGAATTCACGCAATGAGAGCTTATGATATCATCAAGAAAAAACGCGATGGGCTAAAGCTTAGCCAGGCTGAGATTGGGTCCATAGTCAAAGGTTTTGTCGATAACAGCGTTCCCGACTATCAGATGGCTGCTTTTCTTATGGCTGTCTACTTCAAGGGCATGGATGAAGAAGAAACCTACTGGTTGACTGACTGCATGCGCACCAGCGGCGATGTCATCGACCTGAAGGGCATCGAAGGCTTCACGGTCGATAAGCATTCAACGGGCGGGGTTGGCGACAAGACCAGTCTGGTTCTTGGGCCGGTTCTTGCCGCTCTCGGCCTCAAGGTCGCCAAGATGTCAGGGCGCGGGCTTGGGCATACCGGTGGCACCATTGATAAGCTCGAAGCAATCAAGGGGTTTTCATGCGAACTCACCACGGCCGAATTCATCAAGGCCGTCAATCAGACCGGCGTTGTCATTGTCGGCCAGACGGGCAATCTCGTGCCTGCCGACAAGAAAATTTACGCATTGCGTGATGTAACCGCCACTGTTGATTCCATTCCGTTGATCGCTGCTTCAATCATGTCTAAAAAGCTGGCAGTCGCCAATAAAGGGCTGGTGCTTGACGTTAAGGTTGGCAGCGGCGCTTTCATGAAGAATATCGACGACGCACGCGAACTCGCGCGTTTAATGGTTAAAATTGGCAAGCAGGCTGGCCGCAAGGTAACAGCCGTTCTTTCAAATATGGATGAGCCTCTCGGCGAAATGATTGGCAATTCAGTAGAAGTCATCGAAGCCATCGATACTTTGCGAAACAAGGGCCCGAAAAGCTTCACGACCCTGATCAGGGCACTGGCGGCTCAGGCGCTCGCCCTGGCTTCCAATCTCAGTCATGACGCTGCCGAAGCCAAGGTCAGCGAAGTTCTGCAAAACGGCAGCGCTTACCAGAAGCTTCTTGAGATGGTTAAGGTGCAGGGTGGTGATATTTCGATGATCGAAGATTACCGAAAATTGCCAACCGCCGAAAAAACTGTCGAACTTAAAGCTGATCGGGCTGGCTATATAAGCCACATTCATTGCGAAGAAATCGGTTTGGCCGCCATGATGCTTGGCGCCGGGCGCGAAACCAAGGAATCAGTAATAGACATGGGTGTTGGGCTCAAGCTGGTCAAGCACGTTGGCGATGCCATCAAGCAGGGCGATGTTATTGCCGAGCTTTATGTCAATCCGAAACGCGACAACGCCAGGGCTATTGAGCGCCTTAAAGCCGCCATAAACATCACCAGCGAAAAAGTTATCCCGCAGCAACTCATTCTCGATATCGTTTCGTGAGTACTGATTATGCAAGGTTGCACCAGTAATCCTTCGTTGCGGCTTTCTTTCGAAGAAAGCGAAGCCGCAACGCTATCGAAACATGCCTGCCTGTCAAGAAACAGTCGCGGGCGTGAAGTTGCTGAGCAGGATTGCTTTATTCGCACCTGCTTTCAGCGCGATATTGACCGGATTATCCACAGTGAATCCTTCAGACGTCTTAAGCATAAAACCCAGGTTTTTCTCTCGCCCACCAACGATCATTTCAGAACCAGGCTTACCCACACTCTTGAGGTCGTCTGCACCGCCCGCTGCATTTCTCGTTGCCTGGGTCTGAATGAAGACCTCACCGAAGCCATAGCCCTCGGGCATGATCTCGGGCACACCCCCTTTGGGCACAGTGGCGAAGAAGTTCTCAACGAGATCAGCGAAACCGGTTTTCATCATGCATCGCACAGCGTCAGGGTCGTAACCCGCCTCGAAAAGAGCGGCGAGGGCTTAAATCTTACCCGTGAAGTCATCGACGGCATTCTCAAACACAGCAAAGGCAAGCATGGCGCGGCAACTATTTCCGACCAGTCGAATCTGCCGCTGACTGTCGAAGCCCAGGTGGTTAGAATCGCTGACCTGGTCGCCTACATCAACCATGATGTCGATGATGCGATCAGAGCCGGCATTATTACGGGCGAAGACCTGCCGAGCGATGCTCACAGCCTTCTCGGAGACCGCCACTCCATCAGAATTCATACCATGGTACGCGACATTATCGACGCGAGCATGGGCAGCGGCAGCATAAAAATGAGCCCGACGGTCGAAGCCGCGACTGCTGCGTTAAAAAAGTTTCTCTACAATGAAGTCTATACGCGCCCAGAGATTGATGTGGCAGTGCAAAGGTCAAAAAACCTGCTGCGCCAGGTTGCCGAATGGTATACCAGCCATCCTGACGACCTGATGAAGCATATCAAACACTCGGTTCCTGAAGGGCAGAGCCTGAATCGAACTCTGGTTGATTATCTGGCCAGCATGACCGATGATTTCGCCCTGCGACGTTTTCAGGAAATTTTTGTGCCTCATTATTATCCATTTCCTGACTTCAAGCCACGGCGCCCGGAGAAAACCAGCTAACTATGCTTTCAATCAGCAAAAAGATATTTTCCGGATTTGGTTTCGTTCTGCTGATCTGCATCGGCGTTTCAGCTCTCGCAGGTTTTAACATGCTTAAACTTCGTGATATGGTCGATTACCTCAAGGGCAATTATTCGAGCGCGATGCTCAACGCCCAGGAATTGATGGAAAACGTTCATCTCAGCGCTACTTCTATTACTGAACTGGTCAGGTCACTGCGCAATCGCGATGAGTCGGTCGCCCTCTACACTTCGGCCAAAGAAAGCGCTTTTACGCGTTTAGACAACATTGACACCAACCTCAAAGATCCGTTTCTGTCGAATGCCCCCAATGTTATCGCCTTCAAGCAGACCACTGAATCGAACCTTCTTGAGCTATTCGACCTTGGTGATAACTATCTGGCCAGACCGCCGGGTCTTGAAATGAACCCGGCGAGCGCCACTGAACTTTTGACGGCAGTTCGCGACAAGGAAATCGAACTCACCTCAAAGTGCCGCAGCCTGTGCGAGGCGCTGTCGAGTTACTCACGCCTGATGACCCAGCGAAACATCGATTCGATGTTTCAGATCATGAGTTACATCGTCAAATTGCTTCCGGTCATTCTGCTGGTCTTCGGAATCGGTTTTACGATGTTCATTTCAAATGGCATTTCTCGACCACTCGAAAGAATCATCAGCTCGATGTCAGAGGCCGAAAAAGGTCATCTGAATACGCGCCTGAATTTTGAATCGCACGATGAATTTCAGCGAGTTGCCGAAAGTTTCAACCGCATGCTCGAGGGGATCTGCCAGATGATTTCCAAGGTTCTCGAAACCAGCGACGATCTGGCTACCAGTTCACAGCAACTCAGCTCAGCGTCAGTCGAGTCAGCCGCGACTCTGCTCGATATTTCCAAGAACGTTAATGGCATCAATCAATCCTCACTTGAAATTTCACATAATCTCGAAAAGACCACCTCTTCGGTCGAGAGCTTTTCTGAATCAGCCCAGAAAGTTGCCACGCTTGCCGAGACAGCGGTTCAGGCGGTCAGCGTCACTACCCAGGCCGCGGACAAGGGCGGCAAAACCGTTAAAAAATCAGTAGAAATGGTCGGGAAGATCAAAGAATCTGTTGATATTGCTACCCAGGTTATTCTTGATCTTAACTCGGCCTCATTGCAGATCAGCGAAATCGTCAACACCATCACGGCTATTGCCAGTCAGACAAACCTGCTGGCACTGAATGCGGCGATTGAAGCCGCCAGAGCCGGCGAACAGGGCAAAGGCTTCACGGTGGTTGCCGGTGAAGTCAGAAAGCTGGCCGAAGAATCGGCTGAAGCGGCTGAAGCAATTGGCACCCGAATCGAAAACATTTTGACCAAAACCCAGAACGCCGTCGATTCGATGACCCTGGGCCGCGGGCGCGTCGATGACGGCATACGCATCATCAGGGAAGTTTCAACCAGCCTTGACAACATCATCGCCAATGTTAACGATGTTAATAAAAAGATCACCGAAATAAGCTCGATTTCGAGCGAGCAGTCAGCGAACTCGCTGGCGATGACCCGCACCATTGAAGACATCACCAGTCTCACAAAAATAACCACCGAGCGGCTTGGCATCGTCGCAACTTCGGTTGAGCAGCAGACAACCACCGTTTCGCAGGTTTCAAGTTCAACTGAAGATCTGGCAACCCTGGCCGACGAGCTGCATCTGCTCGTCTCACGCTTCACCATCAAAAGGTAGGATGAGGCACAACCTGCCGCGCGAAATATCGCTCACAGCTGGCCACGATCACCACGAACCGAATAGAGCGCCTGCTTAAATGCCGCTGAAACCGGTAAAACGCATGACGACCGGCATAAGTGCGGCCCAGAGCAGCACGGCAGCAACAGCAAGCAGCAGGCGGTTGCGCGGACACGCGAGTCGCCTGGCATTTATGGCCGCAAAATACACTGCCAGGCCAAGAATCAGGCTGAGAGCGAAAGCTGCGGCATCATGGTTAAAACCATATGAAAGCCAGCGAAAAAGGCAGTTCACGGCTGAAGCAAACAGCAGCACATCGCAAAGAAGTATTGCCCAGGCCGTGAGCCAGCGCGAAACACTGGCATCAGCCTTAACAGGCACCAAAGGTTTTTCCAGAACGGTATTTTCATCCATAATTGGTGATTCTAGTCCAAATTGCCCCACACTTCAACAGCAAAGAATCAGGGCAATTGAAAAATGGGGCGCAATGCGCTATAATTCATAAAAATAAACGGGTCGGGCGAAATAATGGCCAATATTAACAATACTTATGCGCAGCGTCACTATGAGTCAGCTCTGGACTTTTTCGACCAGGGTCAGTATGAAAAAGCGATGCAGCAGATCGAAAAAGCCATTCAAAAAGCCCCGAGCAACCCCGATCTCTACGCAACCAAAGGCATTTTTCTGCACCGCATGAACAACCTTGTGCATGCCATCGAAGCGTATCACGCAGCTCTAAAAGTGTCTCCCGATCACTCTTTTTCGCACTATAATCTTGGCCTGATCTTCATGAAACAGAACAAGACGTTACAGGCAATCCAGGAATGGGAAGCCGTCATCAGGGTCAAACCCCACGACACTGACGCTATTTTCAATATTGCAGTAGCCCTTGCCCACCTCGGAAAAAGCAAACAATCCATCCCATTCTACCGCAAAGTCCTCGAAATCGACCCCGATCATGTTCAGACTCACCAGAACCTGGGTGTAATCTATCGTGATGAGGGAAATTTCTCGCTGGCGAAGCAGCATTTCAAAAAGTTAAAAGAACTCGACAGCACTTACATTGAAGTCGTCGAAACCGAAATAATCAAATGCGAAGAACAGGAGTTTCTGCAGAAACTCACCCTCGATAACCAGAAACTGTCAGACACCGTAGCGCACGACTCTTCGAACCTGCTGACCGACGCCCTGATCGCCATCATAGAAGAGGATTACGACAAGGCACTGCAGCTTGTCGAAAAGCCGCTAAAAGATGATCCTGATGATGCTCAGGCTCTGATTATTCAGGGTCAGGCCCTGGCAGCCCTCTCGAAAAGTTCTGATGCCATCGCCGTCTTCATGAGGGTTATAGCCGGCAAAAGCGATGCAACCGAAGCCCTTTTTCACCTTGGAAACATTTTTCTTGGCCTTGGTGAGCTTGAAAAAGCTCTCGAATTTTACGAGCGCCTGAAGGGCCTTGAGCCAGATCACCCCCTGCTCGATGAAAACATCAGCAGTATCAGGGCGAAACTGTCGCTCAATAAATAAGATGCACAGATTTTTACAGCTGTTATCGGGAATCAGAGTCCGCCTGACGTTGATTATCCTGATGATTTCGCTGCTGCCACTTGGGTTGGCCGGTTACCACACCTATTACAACCAGAAAAAGATCATAACCGACAAGGTTACCGTCAGCCATCTTGAATTGTCGAATACCCTGGCGCACGGCATTTATGAAAACCTTGAATTCACCAGACGCCTGTTAGCGGCCATCGGCGAGCTTGAAGCCGTAAGAAATCTTAACACTGCAATTTCAGAAGACTTTTTTGACGCCCTGATGCGACATTTTTCCTTTTTCAAACTCATGTATCTGGTTGACAGCCAACGAAAAATTGTGGCATCCACCGACCCTGACACCCTGCTGCCACCTGACTGGCTCTATTCAAAAGCGATTAAACGCAGTTATCAGGGTTCTCTCTCTGAGGTAAAGTCATCACCTGACGGCGTGCCCTTCATGACTCTCGAAGCAGTAATAAAATCTACTGAACAACTGGGTATAACCGGCGTTCTGATCTCAGAAGTCAATCTGTCAAGCATTCGTGACCTGCTGCGCAACGCTCTGAAAAATTCGAAATCCCAGGGGTTAGTTTTCGATGAGACCGGCGAAATCATTGCCAAATCTTCAGATGACGCCCGCTCATTAAGTATCCCTGCCAGCGAAGCCATGGAAAGCGACCTGACCCGCCTGCGCGACATTGATGGCGAACCATACCTCATAACCGCTGTTTCGTTAAAAAAGTTCGATTTTTATCAGGCTCCGAATTGGACAATCGTGCTGCAGATACCCGAACGAATCGCCTTTGACGCAGTCTACAAATTCAAAGAACGCATCATCACCATTCTCTCCATAACTGCTGTAATTTCTTTGTTGCTGGCGGTTTTTCTTGCGCGTGGCTTCACAGCGCCCTTATCAAATCTTATCGACGGAGCAAGGCACATCAGCTCAGGTGACTTCGAACACCGCATCATTCCGATGTCAAGCGATGAAATCGGCGACCTGACCACTACCTTTGACGAAATGCGCGTCAACCTGCGAACTACCAAGGCCGATCTCGATTATCGCATCTTGCAGTTATCGACTCTCTACGAAGTTGGAAAAGCAATCAGTTCCGAACTCGATTTCCGCAAATTGCAGAACATGATTCTCGAAATCGTGGTCAAGGTTATCAAGGCCGAAAAAGGCTCGCTGATGATGCTCGATGACGCAGAAAAAACTCTGACTATCGGTGTAGCAATCGGCCTGAGCGAAGAAATCGCCCGTGATACACGCCTTGAAGTCGGAGAATCGGTGGCCGGCTGGGTGGTTAAAAACCGCAAGCCTCTGTTTGTCGATAATGTTGAAACCGACCCGATCTTTCAGAGCATCAAGAAAAAAAATGTCAGAACCGGCACACTGATGAGTGTTCCGTTAACAGTAAAAGACAAGATTCTCGGCACTCTGAATATCTCAAAATCTCTGCCCGAAAGCTTTTCTGACAGAGATTTCGAGTTGTTTATCAATCTGGCAAACCAGGCGGCCATTGCCATCGACAATGCCAGGCTTTACCGCTACGCAGTTACCGATGAGATGACCCGCCTATACAATCACCGCTATTTTCAACAACGTCTTGATGAAGAAATTCAACGTGCCGACCGCTATGAAAATCATGTCTCGCTGGTCATTCTCGATGTTGATCATTTTAAGAAATTCAATGATACCTTCGGGCACCCTGAAGGCGACCGGGTTCTGAAAACTGTAGCCAGGCTCATCGAAAAAAATGTCCGCGAAATCGATATCCCCGCGCGGTATGGGGGTGAAGAATTCGTCATCATCTGCCCCGAAAAGAACGGCGAAGGCTCACTGACGCCTGCCGAACGCATTCGCACCGCCATAGAAGGTTATGATTTCCGCATCAACGGGGAGCACGTTCCGATAACCGTTTCACTTGGGGTCTGCTGCTACCCCGATGCCGCGTCATCAAAAGCCGATCTGATTCAAAAGGCCGACGCAGCTCTCTATTATTCAAAAGAAAACGGCCGTAACCGGGCTGCTCTTTTCAACCCAATCATGAATCGCAAAGACGCTTAACACGCAGAAATCTGCCTTCTGACCAGCATTTCCGCGTAATCCCAGTCGGCCTGCGTGTCGATATCGACTGAATCTTCGCGGCTCATTAAATACATACCATGCCTGGAAAAATCATAAAGACTGCCCTGCCGGTCGAGCCATTCTGCACTGACCAGATACAGGGCGCCGTTTTCGATAAAACGTTGTGGAATTGCCCCTGATGACCTGGTTATGCCTTCAGGCTGGTCAGGAACCGCTATACCACTGACCGGGTCGCTTCGAAACATCCATTCAGGGAATTGTTCAACCGCGACCATTGAAGAAAGGCTGTTGAAGCCGCCGGCAAGAAATTTATCAACCGCGGCGCTTACCTGTTCGGGTTTTAAGAAAGGCGAAGTCACCTGCAGCAAGCAGATGGCAAAGGGTGGGCGGGTCGGTGCGAGCTGAAGAAGTTGCTGCACCGCATGTTTTATAACCTCCAGTGAGGATGCCTGATCATCGGCGAGATGTGCCGGTCTGAGAAATGGCAGCCGAGCGCCCGCCCGCCGGGCTTCTTCGGCTATTTCGCTGTCATCGGTCGAAACAAGCACCTGCGAAAATTTTTGTGAAGACAGGGCGGTCTTCACCGTGCGGGCGGTCAATGAACCCTGCCCGGCGAACGGCATAACATTCTTGCGTGGCAGACGTTTTGAGCCGCCCCGGGCCGGAATTATCGCCCAAATCTCTTTTTGATCAATATTTAAGGAGGGCGAAAACTTCGTGTCCGGCAAATTTTTCACGACCCTTCAAAAATTCAAGTTCAATTGCAAAGGCTACCCCGACGACGTCAGCACCCACGTCTTCAAGAAGCGATACGGCTGCCAGAGCCGTGCCACCTGTGGCAATAAGGTCATCGACCAGCAGCACTTTTTCGCCGGGTTTTATGGCGTCAGAATGCATTTCGATGGCATCAGTGCCATATTCTAGGCTATATTCACGCCTGATCTTTTTATAGGGCAGCTTGCCAGACTTGCGTATCGGCACAAAGCCAACGCCCAGCCGCACAGCCAGTGGTGCTCCGATAATGAAACCACGTGATTCAATGCCGCAAACATGGCTGATGCCGCTGTTTTTGTAGCGGTCGGCAAAAACATCGATCAGCGCTGCAAAAGCCTTGGCGTCATTGAGGAGCGGAGTGATATCCTTGAAGATAATACCCGGTTTCGGAAAGTCCGAAACATCCCTGATAAACTTACAGAAATCCATGTCAGCCTCACTTTCAGACTAGCTTTTCGGTTCACCGGCGACCTTGCGGTTCAGCTTCTGCAAAGTCACAAAATGCACTTCAAGAAGCTTGTGACGAAATTCTTCCTTCTCGTATTTCTTGAGGGCGAGTTGCCCAAGCTTCAAAAAAAGCTCATCACGTTTTTTGGCAAACTTATCAGCCTGTGAAGAACTGTTGGCCTGCTCTGACGACTTCGAGAACAGGCTTTTGAGCAGCCCAAAAAAACCGTCAGGCTTGCTGCCGGCCAATTTTTGTTCCTGTTCGGTATATTTCTGGACAAAAAAGTTCATGCGCAGAATCTCGTGCCCGAGGGTGAGCATGTCAGCAAACTCGACTTCGCCTGCCTGGTAGATATCAAAGGTGACGCGCCCGGCTTCTTTAAAAAGTTCGTCGAGTTCCTTTTTGTGATCGGTAACATTAAAGTTCAGAGCCGCACGATTCGACAGCCCGATCGCCTCATCGCGACCCTTGCGGAAAAACCTGGTAACGGTGGCGGCGAGGTCTTCGTTTCGGGCGGTTTCAACCGCCTGACCATCTGATTTTGCCGCACCGGAAGAATCTGTGACGGTATTAGTGCTGATCATCGTGGTGTTTGGCGGCGTGGGGCCGAATTTTTCTTCCATAAGCCGCACGGCTTTCTGGGCGGTCTCTTTAAAAACCCCTTCGCCAGAGGTGCTCAGACCTTTAAGAAAGCCCCAGGCGCTTGAATCGTGGTAATTTGCCAGGGCGATGATTGCTTTAACCCTCGTTTCGACATGGGTAGCCTGCCGGGCGGTTTCGAGCAACAATTCGATCGCTTCGCCGGCCATAATATGTGAAAGAGCATAGATAGCGCTGCCTTTCATCCACTCTTCAGGTGACTCAAGCATCTTTTTAAGTTCAGCAAACACCTTTTCTTCGCCGAAGGCCTGCAGCGCCTTGGCAGCCGCTGCCCTGATACGGTTATCAGGGTCGGAAAGCGCTGTGAACAACCCGGGGATTGAATCTTCAGCTTTGAGGCGTTCAAGGGCTTCAATAGTATTTGAACGAACTCGATTATCCTCGTCTGCAAGAAACGGGCTGAGAACCACGGCCTCTTCTTTTTTGAGAAAGCCAGACAAACAACTGATCAGCGTGGCTCTGACAAAAGTATGATCTTCTGTTTCGAGCATTTTCAGTAACTGCCCCTTGAATTCGGCCTTTGCTTCGGATTTTACATCCATAACGGCGTTCAGGCGATCCTGGTAATCATTAGAAGCCAGGCGCTCTTCGATGGGCAGAGTGGCGGTTTCGCCCATTGCTGATTTCAGAAGCTTTTCGGTTTTACGAATCTTGTCAATGGCCCTGCGAGCGAAAAAGCGCACGGCAATATTTTTATCCTGGGTCGCTTGAATCAGGTTCAGAAGCACTTCTTCACGAGCCGATTTTTCGGGAAAATCGAGTTTCATGAGGGTCATGGTCGAAAGAGCCCTTAGATCGTCATCTTTGTTTGTCAGATCTTTTAAAAGTTTCTTAACCTTAATGTCCATGTCATATTATCCAGTCTGTAATTTGCTGTAGTCTAACACACCCTGAGCCAAAAAAAACAGCACCGCCGAATGACATTCAGCAGTGCCGTTTTTATCAGTCAAAGAGAGAATCAGTAAGCCCTTGCCACGAAAACCCTTTTTTGACCGGCTTTGCCGCAGACCACACATGGCCCGTCGATTTCGCGGTCATTGAAACATCTTATGGTTGCACCAGCTTCGGCCTTAAATTTTGCTTCACACTCGAGGGCGCCGCACCATACGAGGTCAGCCATGCCATGCTTGTCTTTGATAACCGCGACAAATTCTTCAAAACTCGTGGCTCTGAAGGTTCGGCTGCTCAAAATTTCTGAGGCCTGGGCGAACAGGTTTTTCTGAATTTCGACCATCAGGCGTTCGACTGTCGTTTCGAGTTCCGCATCGGGGATAAACATTTTTTCAAGGGTATCGCGGCGCACCAGACAGACCTGATTCTTTTCGAGGTCTTTCTGACCGATTTCAACACGCAGCGGCACGCCCGTCATTTCATATTCCGAGTATTTCCAGCCAGGCTTGAAGCCTTCGCGATCATCCAGGTGAACGCGCACTCCGCGGTCAGCCAGACGCTTATTCAATTCGCGGGCTTTGACGATAACATCCTGCGAATCTTTATAAACGATTGGAATGATAACTGCCTGAATGGGAGCAATTCTCGGGGGCAGACGCAGGCCACGGTCATCGCCATGCACCATGATAGTTGCGCCAATAATGCGGGTAGACATACCCCATGAGGTAGTCCAGGCAAATTTGCGCTGGCTGTCTGAATCAAGGAAATTAATATCGAAAGCTTTAGCAAAATTCTGGCCGAGATCGTGGGAAGTGCCCGATTGCAAAGCCTGGCCATCTGGCATCAGTGCTTCAATCGTATAGGTATTGAGAGCGCCGGCGAATTTTTCTTTCTGGCTTTTTTCGCCCGTAACCAGCGGAATAGCCAGATCATTTTCGACGAAATTCTGGTAAACTTTCAACATCTGCATTACTTCTGCCTGGGCTTCTTCGTGAGTGCGGTGCGCGGTGTGGCCTTCCTGCCAGAGAAATTCGGTGGTGCGCAGGAACGGGCGTGTAACCTTTTCCCATCTGACGACATTGGCCCACTGGTTGATCAATACAGGCAGATCGCGATAGCTTTCGATCCATTTCGAATACATGTGGCCGATGATAGCTTCAGAAGTTGGCCTGATTGCGAGCCTTTCTTCGAGTTCTTCGCTGCCACCGTGCGTTACCCAGGCGACTTCGGGCGCAAAACCTTCAACATGTTCGGCTTCTTTGGTCAGAAAACTTTCGGGTATGAAAACCGGAAAATAGGCATTCTGATGGCCAAGGCGCTTGAATTCAGCGTCCAGAATCCGCTGAATGTTTTCCCAGATTGCGTAACCGTAAGGTCTGATGATCATGCAGCCTTTAACAGGTGAATAATCGGCCATTTTAGCTTTCAGAACTACATCGGTATACCACCGCGAAATATCTTCAGACTTGGGAGTTATTGCATCCATGACCTTTTTGCCAGGATTGCCGTCGGGTTTGTTCATCGATAATGCCTTTCGTTGAAAAAATGCTAAAATGCTGTCGCGGGCCTATTATATGGGCCCGCGACAGTGCTGTCAAGCATCAAGGCTTATTCGTCAGCTGTGCCGCCCTTCAATTTTCGAGATAGGGCTTCGATCAGTTTACTGATGCGTTTGTTGCCCGCACAGTATTTTTCGGCGCGGGGCAGCAGACTTTCGGCTTCGCTTGTCTGCCTGAGACTATATTTTGCAAAAGCCAGATAATAAAGGGCTTCACCATTTTCGGGGTCCATTTTCAGCAGCGCATCAAGAAGTTTCGCGCCTTCATCGTATTGCCCGACAAGTACCGAAGCCATGCCAAGATCATGATAGATGCGTTTTTTCATTTTTGGCGAGGCTTCAAGTTCACCGTTGGTGAAGCGGGTGTAAAGTCTGATGATACCTGACCAGTTTTTCAGTTGACGGTAGACGCGGCCAAGCAGAAAATTGGCTCTGGCATGGTCAGGAACTTTTTCGATGAATGTCTGCAGGTAATTACGTGCCGGCTCGAACTGTTCCTGGTCGGCAAGCATTATACCCATATAGAGAAACACGTTTTCGGGTGGCTGATCATCGGTCTCGAGCACCTTGTTGAATTCACTGATCGCTTTTTTGTATTTGCCGATGTTATAGGCTTTAAGACCCTGCCGGTAATGTGACGACACTTTGCGGTCTTCACCGGGGCCTTCGTCTTCATCTTCCCTGGGGCCCTCGCTGGCTTCAGCGCCACCGGGAACGGGTAGATCAAGAAGCCCCATCGAAAGATCGAGTTGCCCATCGTTTTCTTCGGCTGGTTTTTGTTCAGCGCTCTGATCGGCTGGTCTTTCTTCGGGTTGCTGTTCTGGCTCAGGTATTTTAACGGGTTCGCGTGGTTTTTCTTCAACTTCAATGGTTTCGAGGCTGTGCAGCAGTTGTTCAGGCATGTTGTCACCCTGGTCGAGAATCCTGACGCTGCTGATCAGTGACGGAATCAGCACACTGACCTGATTCTCGTGGCGCACTTTTGTGAAGCGTTCGACGAGGTCGTCAAGAATTTTGCGATCACCGGCCTTGATCAACACTTCGCTCAGCACCTGAATAACCCCCGGGTCTTTCTGTTCAAGACGTGGGGCGACTGATTTAACACCTTCGACGCCGCCAATCGCTGCCACCGCTGCCAGAAGTGCCTTAACCACCTGCAGACGGCGGTCTTTAACATGCAGCTTAATGGCAGACATGGCCTCATCAATGGGATGTGATGCAAAAAAGTTGAGGCAGGCCTCAAGATTTGGTGCAGCACGCTCGGTTTTAAGCAGCCCGAGGATTTTTTTATGGGGAAAATTCGCAATACGCGAGGCCATATCAACGGCGTGTTTGCGTATCCACTTATTGTTGTCGGAAAGTGCTTTTTCGAGCTGATTGAGAACGAAATCCGAGGGAAAATTACGCAATGACTGAATCATGCGCTTGCGAACCACTTCATTCATGTCGGTAACCAGAATTGAAGCTAGATCCTGGTATTCAGTTGAAGGGATCATACCAAGAATGAATGCGGCGCTGCGCCGCAGTTGCACATCACTTGAATTAACCATATCAACGATTTCGGGCTTGATTTTTTCGGGGTTGAGTCTGGCGAGCGCCAGAATCGAGTTGGCGCGAATGCGGTTATTCGGGTCATGCAGCGATGGCTCAATACGATTCTTGATCTCGTTTTCGGGCAGGTTCAGATTGCCGACCGCTTCAATTGAATTGGCACGCAGGCGGGCATCACGGGCTTGCAGGCCCTGATCGAAAATGCCAAGCAGGGTTACAGAACGAAATCTTGCGAGAAACGAAATCATCAGCGCCTTACGGCGCAGATCTTCATCCTGATGATATTTTTCGATCAGAATCGGTATTGAATCGAGTTCGCGCATGATGCAGAGCAGGCGCAGAATGGTCATCGATATCCATTCATCAGGGTCAGAGACGAATTCGCACATGGCGAGAGCGGCTTCTTTGCCACCGATGTTAAACAGGCTGTTGGCCGCCTGAAACCGTACCTGCCGGTCGGCATCAGCAAGAAACTGTTTTAATTCTGGAACCAGAGCCAGCTTTTTTCGGTTGCCAAGGCATTCGACGATTACTTCACGGTGCGCTGAGCGGCTGTTTTTAAGGAGTTCGAGCAAAAAGCTCTGAATCTCTTCGGCTTCGAATTTATTGGCGGCGATAATGGCTTCTTCCTGGTCGGGGTGTGTCTGCAGGTAGCTGAATATCGAACCAATCGACTGGTTGAGGCCCACTTCAGCCATCAATAGAACCAGTTTTGCCTTGATTTCTTCAGAGAACTTACCGCCCAGATGGCTGTGAATCGCTGCGGAGATTTTTTCACGAACATCGCGAATACGTTTTTGAGCTATTTCGTTCATTCTTCCAACTCCTGCAGCAGACTTTTAATGAGAGCCTGATCGACGCTGTCATCACGCATCAGCTTTTCGAGGCTGTCTTTGAGAGTGACACAACCTTCGCGGCGGGCCATAATCATTGAGGAGCCAAGTTGATTGTATTTTTTATCGCGGATCAGGTTTTTTATGCCCGGGGTAACAAGCATCATTTCATAGGCCACGCGGGGCGACTGCATCGGATCGACACAGGGAATAAGCATTTGCGAAAAAATACCAAGCAGGCTGAGGCTGAGCTGCGATCTGGCTTCTTCCTGTTTGCCGGGGGGGTAAAGACTGACAATGTGCTCGATAGTCTGCGCCGCGCCAAAGGTTGGCAGCGACGAGATAACCAGGTGGCCGGTTTCGGCGGCCATCAATGCCTGTTCTACGATACTGCGTTCTTTGAGTTCACCAATGATCATGACATCAGGGTCTTCACGCAGAGAGTTGGTTAGGGCATCAGAATAGGTGCCGATTACCTTGCCGATTTCGACCTGTGTGAAGACGGATTGATTTGGGGTATAGATGATTTCAACCGGGCTTTCCATGGTGATGATATGCCTGGCGAATCTTTTATTAATGGCGTCAGCCATAGCGGCCACCGTCATGGTTTTGCCGGAACATGCCGGGCCGGTTACCAGAAACAGGCCCCGGGGTCGCGAAGAAATTTCAATCAGCGATTCGGGCAGATGCAGCTCTTCGATTGAAGGAACATTTGATGGAATGAAGCGGAAAGAACCTGCCAGTCCTTCGCGCTGCTGAAAAATGTAATAGCGGATACGGGCGCGATTGAAGCGGTATTGAAAAATTGAATTAACATAGTAACGGGTTCGCAGTTCTTCCTGTTGGGGGGCATCTATGATAGGCAGAAATAGATCGTACATCTGCTGGGCAGCGAGGGCCTCATCTTCAGAGATGATCAGATGGCGGTTGACCCTGAAAGACGGCGGTGCGCCAGGTTTAAGAATCAGATCACTGGCGCCGAGTTCAATCGCCCGCTCAAAATATTCAAAGACTTCCGGTCTCATGCAGCACCTCCCGGGGTGTCGGCTTCTTCAATTTTGCGTTTTACATAGGCCTTGTTGTTAGCCCTCAACATGGCTTCGTTCTTATCGACCTTGCCACTGTGAACAAGCTCGACCAGAGAATTATCGAGCGAAACCATACCGCTGCTCGAACCCGATTCAAGGTAAGAAGAAATGAGATGCACGCGGTTTTCGTTGATCAGACCGCGAACCGCCGGGGTATTAACCAGCACCTCAAAGGCGGCAAGGCGACCACGGCCAAGACGACGCGGCACCAGAGCCTGGGTAACCACTCCCTGAAGATGTGACGAGAGACGGCCCAATACCTGCGAATGCAGATTCTGGGGAAAAAGATTGACAAATCTGTCGATCGCCTGAATTGCGGTGTTGCTGTGCAGGGTCGCGAAGACAAGTTTCCCTGATTCGGCGGCCAGCAGTGACATTTCGACGGCATCGGCATTGCGAAGTTCGCCGACCATAAGCACGTCGCAGTCCATTTTCAGGGCGCCCCTGATGCCATCTTCGAAGTTGAGGCAGTCAACCCCGACCTGGCGCTGACTGATCAGGCTCAGATCGTCTTCAAAAAGGTATTCGATCGGGTCTTCAATGGTTACGATGGTTTTGTGGTAAGTCGTGTTGATGTGGGTGATGAAGGCAGAAAGGGTCGTGGATTTGCCGGCCCCGGTCGCGCCGGTAACCAGAATAATGCCGCGATGCCGATCAGCCAGTTTGCGGCCAGAATTTGGCAGTTCGATATCGTTAAAAGAGAGATGTTTGAATGGAATAACACGAAAAACCGCGTTGCCACCGTGCAGGTCGTTGAACAGGTTAACCCTGAAACGGGCATTCATGAAGCTGTAGCCCAGATCGAGCTTGCGGTGCTTGATAAAGTTAACAAGCTGCAAGTCATCGAGAATGGCTTCCAGCATTACTTCGTAATCTTTAACCAGTATGACCGGCATATCTTTGATAAGACGCATAGCACCGTCGATGCGCAAAATCGGCGGGTAGCCCACCTTAAAATGCAGGTCTGAAGCGCCCTTTTCCACACACAATTTCATCAACTCAAAAATCATGACTCCTCCAGCCTCTAATCATCCTTGCCTTGACGCAAAATTTCCCTGAGAAATATTAAGTTGTGCAAGTTTATCAGAAAATGCAATATTTTTCCCGAAAAATCACTTTTGCCATTGTCTATTGCACCTGATATAATTCAGGCCTGTATAAACATTCAACTAATCAGGTCACAAATGATCGAACTTCAGGGTGTCTCTCGAATTTTTCCGAATGGCGTCAGGGCGTTGAACAACATCAACATCACGATAAGGGCCGGCGACTTCGTGTTTCTGGTTGGCCCTTCAGGCGCAGGCAAAAGTACTTTTCTGCGCATGCTTTTCCGTGAAGATATGCCAACTGAGGGCAAGATAATCATTGACGGCAAAGACATCACCGCGATGCCCGACAACCGGGTTCCCTTTTTGCGCCGCAATCTCGGCATAGTTCTTCAGGATTTTCAGCTGCTCAAAAGGCGCACGGTTGCCGAAAACGTTGCCTTCGGCCTGCGGGTAATCGGTGCCTCGGCAACGGTCATCAACAGCCGGGTCCAGGAAGCCCTCGAACAGGTCGGGCTTTCGCATAAGCGCCGCATGTTTCCCACTGAACTTTCAGGCGGCGAGCAACAGCGCGTCTGCATTGCCCGCGCCATTGTCAACAACCCGCTGATTCTCATCACCGACGAACCTACGGGTAATCTCGACCCGATGATTTCACAGGAAATCATGCAGTTGTTTCTCGAAATCAATGCCCGCGGCACTACGGTCGTTATGGCGACCCACAACCACAATCTGGTCAACAAGATGCGCAAGCGAGTTCTGGCGCTGGTAGATGGTCAGATTGTCAAAGACGAGGCCGGCGGCACTTATGCGTATGAGTAAGAAAACCAGGAGCAAACGCTGATGTCACTCGCCAATCTGAACTTTTTTATGAGCGAGGCGGCCACTAATCTTCGCCGCTCCGGCATGATGTCATTTATAACGATTTCGACGATCAGTATTGCTTTGATCATGATGGGCGCGTTTCTTCTGGCCACCATGAACATGGAATCCCTGTTGGTGCAGATGCAGTCAGAAGCGCTGGTGACCGCCTACCTGAAAACCGATGTTTCGATTTCCGATGCCAAGACGCTCAGTCTGCGGCTGACCAGTCTTGATGAAATTGAAAATATTGAGGTAGTAACTCCTGAGCAGGCTGCCAGAGAGTTGTTCAGTGATCCTGACGACAAACAACTTTTGCAGATCGGCATAACCCCTGAAGAAAACCCTCTGCCCACGACACTGCGCATGAAGGTCAAGGCTGGCAGTGCGCTTCAGCCGCTGCTTGACAAGCTTAAAAGCGAATCTATGATCGATACTTTCAGTTACGGCGAAGAGCTTTTTCAGCAGTTTCAGGGTTTGTCGCACCTGCTCTGGGTCACCAGCCTGGTCATCGTCATTCTGCTGGGTCTGGCTTCACTGTTCATCGTCTATAACACCGTCAGGCTCACCCTGTTCATGCGCCGCGAAGAAATCATCATCATGAAGCTTGTGGGAGCCACCAACTGGTTTGTCAGAGGGCCTTTCATTGTTGAAGGCTTTATTCAGGGTCTGATTGGCTCTTTACTGGCTATTCTGGTGCTGTTTTCAAGTTATCGTTTCGTTCTAGGCAAGCTTTCAGAACTGATACCATTTTTTACGGCAAACATTGGCTTTGAGCAATTGTTCAAGCTTTCGGCCAAGCTTTTCATGATGGGTATGGTGCTTGGCATATCAGGCAGCCTGCTGTCTTTGCGAGATATCAGCCGGTTCAGCAAGTCCACCCCCGAGGGAGTATGACATGCCACAGTTTCTGATGGCAGTCCTGTTTATACTCGCGAGCCTGGCGCCCACGTCTCTCTGCGCTGCACCTCGGCGAACGCCGGTTCCAGATACCGGTGAGCTGCAGAATGAAATTGAATCAATCAACGTGCAGCTCGATTACCTGCAGCTCAAGGTCAGCGACAGCAAGAAAAAAACCCGCAAGCTTGAAGCTGACATCAAAGAAAAAAAAACCGAAGTTGAGCAATTGCAGTCTCAGATTGAACAGCTGAACCTCAATCAGGCCGAAACCATTACCGAGATCAACAAGCTTGAGGCCGAGGCACAGTCTGGCCGGCAACAGCTTAAAACATTGCTGACCCGCTTTAGATCAAGACTTGTTCAATTACATAAAATAAAACAGGGCACATTGCTCAGTTCGATTGTTTCTGCCAAAAATCTCAATTCATTTCTGAACCGTTACCACATGGTCAAATACCTTCTCGAAAGCGACAAAGATCTGATTCAGGAACTAAAAAAACACGACCTGCAACAGCGAAAACTAACTGCCGAACTGCAAACCCGGCATCAGCACCTCGAAGCCGGCAAGGCCGAACTCGACGAAAAACAAAAAAAGCTTGACCGCGAAAACTCAGCCCTTTCGGCCATGCTTTCGACAGTTCTGCTTGAAAAAAAGCTGTTTCTTGCCAAAGAAAAGTCTCTGGCAGCCGCCCGTGAACAGCTCGAACAGGAAATATCCCGTGCCGAGAGCGTCATCAAGGCTCCGAGCTTCGAAGAAGAACTGCACAAGCCATCAACCCCGACCCGACCGATTGCCCGCCCCGTCGAAACCGGCACCCTGGCAAGCTCGGCCCCCGAGGCCGCCAAAGTCATGCAATTTGCCTGGCCGGTCGAAAAATCCCGTCGCATGCAAACTCTGCCAACCGGCGACGAAAATTCTGCAGCCCTGCAGATCAAGGTAACGGCTGGCAGTGAAATAATGGCAGCCGCCCGGGGCAAAGTTCTTTACAAAGGCACAATCAGCGGGCTTGGCGATGTAGTCATCATCGGTCATCAACGCGGTTTCTCGTCGGTCTATGGTCTTCTCGATAATATCTGGGTCGGTCTGAATCAGATTGTCGATAAGGGCGAAACCATTGGTCAGATATCTGGCGGGCGCAACCAGGCGCTGCATTTTGAAATACGTTTTGGCGGCAAAAAGCAGCCACCGCTCACCTATCTGCCCTCAGTACCTGCCGGGCGCTGACATACAAAGTTGTTATTATAATTCGGGTTGTGCTAAACTATCGAAAACTTTCACAGGTTTCCCAAGGAGCTTTAAATGGTCAGAAACTTTTTTCGCAGCAATGTAGTAACAGGCGTGTTGTTCGGGCTCCTTCTCTGCGCTTTCAGCCAGAGTGTTTTCGCCTCCTCAACCAACCTGACCTATTTTAAATCACTCGATTTGATCCGCAAAGTACTTGAGTTGATCAAATCAGACTATGTCGAAGAGAACATCGACGAGCAGAAGTTGATTTATGGGGCCATCGAGGGCATGCTTAAAAAGCTTGACGACCCCTATACGCGCTTCATGGAACCCAAGAGTTTTAAGGAAATGCAGGTCGAAACCCAGGGTGAATTTGGTGGTCTCGGCATTGTCATTTCGATTAAAGATCGAATGCTGACTGTAATTTCGCCGATCGACGACACTCCAGCCGCGCGGGTTGGGGTTATGGCTGGCGACATGATAATAAAAATCGACGAAAAAGATGTCATCGACATCGCACTGCATGACGCGGTCAAACTGCTGCGCGGGCCGGTTGGCAGCAAAGTTAAGCTTACGATTATCCGCGAAGGCGAAAAAGACAGTCGCGATTTCGAACTCGAACGCGAGATCATCAAGCTTCCCAGCGTAAAATACTGGGTAATTGCCCCCAATATCGGCTACATTCGCCTCACACAGTTCATTCAGACTTCATCTGAAGACCTCGAAAAGGCAATGATCGATCTCGAAAAGAATGGTGCAAAATCAATTATTCTTGACCTGCGAAACAACCCGGGCGGCCTGCTTACCTCAGCAGTCGAAGTCGGTCGCAAATTCATCCCGAAGGGTGATATCGTTTCAATCAAGGGGCGCGACGGCGAAGAGAATACCTACAGTTCATTCTTCAAGTATCATCCGCTGCTGCCACTCATCGTTATGATCAACGAAGGCTCAGCCTCTGCCTCAGAAATCGTAGCGGGCGCCATCAAAGACAATAAACGCGGCCTTTTGCTCGGCAAAAAATCCTTCGGCAAAGGTTCAGTGCAGACGGTTATTTCGTTGAACGATGGTTCGGCAATGGCCCTTACCACGGCTCTCTATTACACTCCTTCCGGGGTCAACATTCATAAATCAGGCATTATGCCCGACATCGAGGTCGAACTGCCCAAGCTCGACGAAAGCAAACAGGACGAAATCCGAAAAGCCATTGAACTCGACCAGAAATACCTGCAGAAGCTCAGCAACTCTTACAACCATTCAAAACCAGAAGCCCTGCCAGAAATCGCCTCAAAATCAGCCCCGGTAGCAGCGGTTGCGACCCAGCCCTCAGTGGTCGAACTCAGTTCGGGCACCATAACCGTTACGACCGGCAATGCCTCTGAATCGCATCAACTCAGCGGCTTTGTTGAGCCACCCGACAGTTTCACCCACGGCAAGCTTGAGCAGTATGTCATAAATCCTTATGACACGCAGCTGCAGCGTGCTATCGACATTCTCAAATCAACGAACGTCTTTATGCCATTGATGGGCGAAAAAAATGAATAAGAGGTTCTGATGCCAGAACTGCTGATAATAAAAGACCATACAAAATCAGGCGTAACCCTGATCGAAATTCTTATTGTCACCGTTATTATCAGTCTGATGGCGGCGCTGGCCTTCCCCACCTGGAAAATAGTGCAGCAGCGCGAAAAAGAACGACGGCTCAAAAAGATTCTTAACGATGTGCGGGCGGCTATTGCCGGCAGCAAATCGCAACTTTCGACCACAAACTTCAACGAGGGCATCAGAACCTACATCAGGGTTAAGGGCATCGAGTTGATTAAATTGGCGCATAACCCGGCGACCGAAGGCGCAATCGCCTCGGCGGCCATCGCTTCTTTTGCCTTTAACCTTGCCAACAGCGGGCTTGGCTACCCGCAGACTCCGTCGCACCTCACCATTAACTACCCCTATTCGATTACGGTAGCCACTGGCCCGACCGACGTCTCTGCGACTGCTGGCGCCGTCAGCATCGAGATTAACCGCAGATTTTTGCGTACTATTCCGCCGCACCCCTTTCAATCCTGGTATCCGATCGCCACATGGACTTTCCAGCCATCACTGCCCCGGGGTTCTGCTCCTGTGGCTTCAGCATCATGGGGCACTAGAATCGGCGTGATCGACATTCACTCGCAAGGTGCCGGCATAGCCCTGGACGGGAGCAACACAGATGCCTGGTAAACGCAGCAGCGGTTTTTCCCTGTTCGAAATGCTTCTCGTCATCGCGCTCATCGGCCTTCTGGCCACGGCAACCCTGCCGGTGGCAGAACTGATGTTTGTCAAGGCTAAAGAATCTGAGCTTGAGAACAACCTTGCGGCTATCAGGCAGGCCATCAGCCTCTGGAAACGCGACTGCCGTAACGCAACAGTCAAACAGTACGGTTATAACAACCTCTATCTTATCCCTGACAGTTGCCTGGCCCCGCCCTCGCTTCGGGCCTTGATGCGCCCTGACCTGGAGTTCGCAGGCGGCAAGTTTGAAGTTCTCGATAAAGATGGGGTAACCGTAAGGGCTAATTTCTATCCCAAGCCTTATTTGAACAATATTCCAATTGATCCGTTCGTCGGCGCCGCCACCTGGAACATCTACTACGCCTCCGGAACAAGCACTGCAGTCTTTGAAGGCGGCGCGGTTACCGGCGGCGACCCGGTCGGGCATAGAGGCGTGTTTGATATTTCTTGTGTCGATAACACCGGCAACCGTCGTCGAGGCTTTGTTCAGGCTATTGATGGCACGAACTACACAGACTGGTGAGGTAAAATAAATGCAGAAAAAGGGCTTCACGATCATTGAACTGCTCATTGTCATTGCTATTATAAGTATTCTCGTCGGAGCAGCGGTTCCCTATTACAATGATTACATAACCGATGCCAGGCTTTCGGTTCTCAAGCAGAACGCCGCCACCATCCGCAATAGCATTAACCAGTTCAGGGGTGATAATCTGCGCGGCCCATTCGCGGTAATCGTCAAAAAGGGCGGTGCCATAATTCATGCGGGGCCACTCACATCCGTAGCCAACGGCTCTGAACTGGTTTCAGGGCCAATTCAGATCATCGATCTAAAACCAACCCGCCGCCCGAATATCAATTATCTGCCCTCCATGCCCGTTTTTACCGACCCATTCAACGGCGGCAACATCACGGCGCCGAACATCGTTACCATAACTCCATCTGCCTATTTCTACGATCTGGGCGCCGGCACGGCCGGTGCCTTCGACTTCGATATCAATAACGACAACAATTACAGTGATTCTGAATTCGCTTTTCTTGATGGCAATAATGACCAGATGTTCAATGCCAACACCGATACCATTCTATTTTTTGACACCAAGACCGCTTACCCGGGTGCAGTTTTGCCGGGTGGTGCTGCCACCCCCCTTGATTATACCAACCTGACCATTACCGATTCGACAGGTGCGACACACTGATTAATTCATTAAGATTTTCATTTAACCTGCCGATACCTTTGAGGAAGGACTTACTTTAACCAGATGAACAACGACTTTCTTAAACGCAAAAGAATTGGCGAAATCCTCATTGAAATGCGTGCTATCACACAGCCGCAACTCGATGCGGCTCTTAAACGCCAGCCATCAGTGCGCAAAATGATCGGTGAGATTCTCATCGAAGACAAGGCCCTGAACGAGGAAACCCTGTTTCGGGGGCTGTCGAGCCAGCACGGCATTGAGTTTCTCAATCTGGGCACTACCGAACTGAACACTGAACTTATCAGGCAGATTCCAGAGAGTCTTATCAAAACCTACAAGTTTATACCGATACGCAAAGAACCAAAGTCTTTAACTATAGCTGTTTTTGACCCGACGAACATCAAGATGTTTGACAGCATCAAGATGGCCACCGGCTACATGTTTATCAAGTGGGTTCTGGCGATGAAATCGCAGATTCTGCACATCATCAATGACGTGCTTTATCGCCCGCAGAACGTTCTCGACAACGTGCCAATGGATGAACTGCTCAAAGACGTCAAGCTCGAATTCAGCAAAGAAGAAAATCAGTTTTCTGAGACTTTCAGCGGTGCTACGGCCTCTGATATGAACCTTGAAGAGCTGAAGCGTGAATCAGACCAGACATCGATCGTCACCCTGGTTCATAAAATCATTCTTGACGCTGTCAAGATGCGGGCTTCCGACATTCACATCGAGTCTTTCGAAAAGATTATTCAGGTCAGATACAGAATCGACGGCATTCTTTACGATATTCTGCCGATCGAACGCGCTGCCCAGCAGGCGATTATTTCGCGTATCAAGATCATGTCAAATCTCGACATCACCGAACGTTTCATGCCCCAGGACGGCAACTTCAAGCTGAGGGTCAAGAACCAGCACATCGAGTTCCGCGTTGCCATTCTTCCGTCAATTTATGGCCAGAACTGCACGATCCGCGTTCTTGATTCAGGCCGCGTCAACCTTGACCTCAAGGGTCTTGGCTTTCATGATGACGACTTGCAGCTCTTCGAATTTAACATCGGCCGCCCATGGGGTTTGTGTCTGCTTGCCGGGCCAACAGGCTCAGGTAAAACCACAACACTTTATTCAGCACTTTCGTTGATCAACAGCCGTCAGAAAAAAATCATCACCGTTGAAGACCCTGTTGAATTCAAGATTCCGGGCGTTCACCAGATGCAGGTTCAAGAAAACAAGAACGATCCGACCCGCTCACTGACCTTTGCCCGCGGGTTACGCTCAATTCTGCGTCTCGACCCCGATATCATTCTGGTCGGCGAAATTCGCGACTATGAAACCGCTGAAATTACTATCAAGGCAGCCTTGACCGGTCACATGGTTTTCTCGACCATTCACGCCAACACAGCTATCGAAACGGTCAGCCGTCTCGAAAACCTGGGCATTGACCCGTACCTTTATGCATCAGCACTCTGTCTGCTCGTCGGTCAGCGTCTGGTCAGAAAAATCTGCCCGGTCTGCAAAACCGAAATCGAAGCCACTCCCTATGTTGCCGCCTCTCTCGGCCTTGACCAGAAAGACCTTGAAGGGCATCCTCTCTATCGCGGCATGGGTTGCAAAGAATGCAATAACAGCGGTTTTAAAGATAGAACCGGTCTCTATGAAGTGGTTGAAATCACACCTGAACTCAAGGAACTGATCGGCCAGCGCCGGACAACTGTAGAGTTGATGCAGTATTTGCGCAAGCGCAAGGTCAAAACCCTTTCTGACTGTTGTTTGAGCAAAGTCCTGGCGGGTGAAGTTCCGATTGAAGAATATATTATGATCAACATGGGAAGTTAATCGATGGCAAGGCAAAGTGCGAATTTTAATGCGGTCCTTGAACTCGGAACCTACGAGTTACGCCTGCTGACTCTCGAGTCGGCCAGGCCCGGTGAAATCCGACTGAAAAAATGCCTTTCAACCACGACCCCGAAAGACTTTGTGGCCTCAACCTACATCGAATGCCCGATTATCGACCCGCTGCCACTGCAGAAAGCTCTTCAGTCACTGGTTCGCGAATCAAAACTGCCCTATGACAACACCCTGCTGATGATGCCCGATCATTCGGCTTTGCTCAACCTTATGGTCACGCCCCCGAGATACTCTCGCAAAGAAATGGACGAAGCCATCAAGGAAGATTTTGTTCCGATTATGCCAATGCCCTTCGAAAACTGGCATGTCGTTCAGCAAAGCATCGGTTCCTGGGAAGAAGACGAAGTAGTGCTTGCCATCGCGCTGATCAAGAACAACCTTCTTGAAGCAGGTGGAATTGTGCAAAGTTCTGGCCTGAACCCGATTGTCGTAGATCTGAATATTTTGAATGCCGCCAATCTCATCGAGCATCACCTGACGAGCAATGAGAATAAAGGCAAAAATATCTGCCTGGTTCATCTTGGCCATGAATCAACCTCGATCGGCTTGTTTAAAGACGGGCAAATGCGTGCTCTGCAGAACCGCCCGATCGGTGCCTGCGACTTCACCAAGCAGATCAGCAAGCACTTTCATGTTCCCGAACTTGATGCTGACCAGTTCAAGCGCAATGAAATCTGTTTTTTGCCTGAACCCTCACCAGAACAAGATGTTCAGTATAATTTCACGGTAATCAAAAATGTCTTCGCCCAGTTGTGCCGCGAAGTCTTTGGCACGATTGAAGCCTACCTGACCAAGTTCAGAGAGTTTACCATTCATGAAGTGATCGTTTCGGGCGGTGGTGCCAACTATGAGAATATTCACGTTGCCCTGTCATCGAACTTGAATACCAGAGTCCGCCGTATCTGTGAACTCTATCAGCTTTATGTTAACGGAAGTGCGGTTGATGATGCCGAGAAGAACTCACTCGCCGCAGCCTGCGGCTGCTACCTGAGGGGTTGAAATATGAAGTTCCAGTTTGATCTGCTGCCCGATGAATACAAGAGCCTGCCAAGAGATAACATTGGTATCGCTCTGGCAATTCTGATAATCTTTACCACCATTGCCGCAATCGGAAGCATGACCATCAAGAACCGCAGCGAACTGGCCGCGGTTGATGGCCGGCTTAGCGCGAAAGACACCGAACTTCGTTCGATAATCGACAACACCAGCAAGCTGCAGCCGCCTCTTAATGAGATAAACGCGCTGCGTGGCAGCATTGATTTTATCAATTCCAACCTTGATACTCCCGCTACCAACATGGTTGATTTTCTTGCCTCCCTGGAAGCCGCTGTTCCTGAGCGGGTAGTTATTAATGATCTCGCTCCCAAGATTTTCGACGATTTGAAGGTAATGTTCACGGTAACTGGCGAGGGCAGCACGATTCAAGATGTGCTCGAGTTTGTGAACAGGCTCAATCAGAGCGGCAAGTTTAAAGCTCAGCTGAAAAGCAATACCAGTGTCACTATTGAGAATGGTCAGGCCCAGAAATTCATACTCGAATTAAACTACACGCCAACGGCGCGCAAATAATCATCAGGAAACATTTGTGAAAACAAGACTAAGATCGACCTTAGAAAGAGTTGTAACCTACGGGCTAATCGTAGTCGCGGTAGCGTTTCTTTTTTACTTCCTGGGTTCGGTCAACCGCAGTCAGCGCGAGTTGATTTCGAGCAAGGAAACTGAAATCGCCAATCTGTCTAAAAAAGTTGAAGATTCACAGAAGGAATTTGCGCTGCGTCGTCAGCAGATCGAAGATATAACTGTTCAGTTACGTGACAAACGCAAAGAAGTTAAAGAAAATTTTGAAAGGCTTCTTGAAGCCTCAGCGAACTACACGATTTTTATTGAGCAGGTGCAGCGCAAGGCCAAGGCTCTCGATGTGCATATTCAAGATTCAACCTATAAATCACCGGCACCGGTCAGTGGTGCGGGTGGGAATTATGTTGAGTTCAAATTTGACATGAGAATCCAGGGGCCCTACAACAAATTGAAACAGTTCCTCTGGGAATCGGAAAATGCCCTCGGAAGACTAGTAAAGATTTCGCATCTTGAGATTGTTCCACCGTTGAATGACCAGCAGGGAAACATGGCGATGAAACTGACTCTTTCAACATTCTTTGTGCCCTGACCACAGGGGGAAGCGCTAATGAATCAACAGGAAATTAGAGATTACCTGAAAAAGAACAAAACGGTAGCCTTCGGAGTGCCGTTCATTGTGTGCGTTCTGCTGCTTGACGTTCTGATTCTCAAGCCAGCCCGTCTGGCAAAGAAGCAGGGTGCCACCGCCACAACCGCCACAACGCAGACCGCAGCACTACCGACGGCAGCAGGGGTTCCGGCAGCAGCGACCGGCATGGCTCCGATTGCCCCACCAGACCCGATAGCCACTCCGGTTTATCCAGCCCTTTCCGACAAAATTGAAAGCCGGTTTTCTGCTAATCAGCTGTATCCGTATGCTGATAACCGCAATGTTTTTCTGCCTGCCGAGAAGGTTGGGGCCTATATCGTGGAAACTGCCGTAGAGACTGGCGAGCCTGTTCTTGAGCGGCCTGATATAACCTATCATGGTTTTTTCACCCTTGGTGCTGACAAAGTTGCCATTCTCAGATTTGCCAATGAATTGCTGCTGACAAAGCTGGGTGCCACCCTTAAGCGAACCAATTTTTCGCTGACCTCAGTGTTTCCTGACCGGGTTGTCATATCAGACAGTTCTGAAGGTATCAGAGATTTCGAAGTCTCCCTTTCCGACAAACCAGAGGACAAGTAGCCCATGGATTATGCAACCATAAAGAAACTTTTTCAGGATCGTGACAAGAGTGTCAGGCTTTTCTGCCTGAAGAGCCTGTTGCAGCAGAACATTGAAAATGCTGATGAATTTATTCTCGAAGGGTTGCGAGATGGTCGACCAGAAGTAGTAATTGCCGCAATGAAAGCCGCCAAAAAAACTGCCAACCCAGAAATTGGCGGGATGATCGTCACCTACCTGGAATCACCCAACAGCATTCTGCGCAACGAAGCACTGCATGGTCTGCTTGGTCGGAGTCACCCTGAAATCAGGTCAGCGGTCTGTGATTTTTTGAAGCATGAAGAAGACCCGGCGCTTGTTGCGACCGGGGTTAAGGTAATTGGTTCATTCAAATCGTCAGATTATATACCTCTATTGAAGGCTTTTTTGAATTACGCTGACGAACGGGTTAGAGCCAATGCGGTCGAATCACTTGGCGATATTAATCACCCTGAAGTCATCGAGATTCTCAAAGTTCTGGTTGCCGATCGAAATAACCGGGTGAGAGCAAATGCTATCAAGGCTCTCTGGGTCAAAGGCATCAGATTCGGCCTGAACACGCTGCCCGAAGAACTTCGTTCGCCCAACACACGCAAACGTGCTTCGGTAGCCTACATCCTCGGAGAAATCCAGGAAGACCGCTCACTTGAGCTTCTGGTTGGCCTGTTAAGCGACATTTCACCGACAGTGCGCAACCGGGCGGTTCTAAGTCTCGGCAAAATTGGTTCTTCCCGGGTTATCCCGCAGCTGGTCGATGCTTTTTTCAATGAAGATGAAGTTAACATTCGTGAAACCATCATTCTGACTTTAATCAAAATCAATCCAGAAACGGCCATGACACATCTTTCTGAGCGTTTCAACCGCGAAGAAAACCCGCGACTGCGCTCAATTCTCGTGAAATGCCTCGGCAAGGCAGCGAATCAGGCTACCCTTACATTGCTGACTAAAGCGTTGCGCGACACTGACGGCAGAGTGAGAGCCAATGCGGTTGAATCTATCGGGCAGTTAAAAGATCAGCAACTTGCTGAGCTGCTTTTTCCGTTGTTGAATGATTCAAATAACCGGGTGAGAAGTAATGCGGCTACCTCCCTCTGGAAACTTGGCGGCACCGGTGCCATTGTTACCTTGAAACAGATGATCAGGTCTTCTCACAAACAGATGCGATCTTCGGCGGCCTGGGCTCTTGGCGAGATTGGTGCACTGCAGTTTAGCGACGTGCTTCAAGATCTCACCGGTGATGCAGATCCCGATGTTAGAAGATGTGCACTAAAAGCACTGGCAAAACTTTCAAAAATAACTTAAACTGTTAAGCGGTCATACTCAGAGAAAACGAGGAAGTCATGAACCGCTTTAAAAATCTGTCAGTCTGCCTTGCTGTTGTTCTGGTTCTTTTTCTGCAAGGTACTTTGTCTGCCCAGTCTGAAAAAGCCAGAGAACTGAACCGCCAGGGTCAGCTCGCCATCGATAACGGCCACCACCAGGAAGCCATTCAACTTCTTAAACAGGCTATGCAGCTTGAACCTGGTTGGGGCGAACCCTATTTTAATGCAGCAAAACTGCTTCGCTTGCGTAACAAGCGTGACGAAATGGCCAAAATGCTGAAGAAGGCCATTACCTGTGACCCTGAGAACAAAACATACGCTGAAGCCTTTTCGAAGCTGCTTAAAGAAGATTTGCAGGCCGCCGAGAAAGCCAAGAACAGCGGCGAGGCTGATCGTCTGCGCAGTGAAATTCTCAGAATCAACCCAGGCGAGATCGAAATTGGCGTGGCGACCGTTAACCAGCTGTTAAATGCCAACGAAATCGACAAGGCTCTTTCGACTGCCGAGAATCTGATCGATAAGAACGCGGCGATGCGCACCCGTTACGATTCTGAAGCCATGGGCCAGCTTTTTTTCATCATGGCCCGGATCGAAATGCAGAAGAACAACCTGACAGCAGCCCGTTCGCACGCTGAGAACGCCACAAAGTTTTCTCTGGCCGAACCTGATTCAATCAAGGCCCTGATGGCACAGATCAAAGAAAAGCAGTCTCAGGCAGTTACCGTGCTGCTCAATCAGGCTGCTGACGAGAAAAAGGCCGGCAATGCCGAGGCGGCGCTTCAGACCCTCAAGCGAGCCGAAGAGATACTGCCGACGAATGATGCGGTCAAGCAGGCGATTGACGATATAACCCAGTCAAGAGACGCCAAATCGGCTTTTGCAGAGGCAAGTGAACTGGTTAAAAAAGGTAGCTGGCTTGAAGCTCGCGATCTTCTCGAATATGTGGTTTCGGTTGATGGCGGCAATTCAGAAGCCCAGAACATGTTGAAACAAGCTACCGAAAAAGAAGAAGCCCTGATGAAGAAGCTTGGCCGACCGGGCCGCCTGCCGCGCACCTCAAGCGATCGCTCGGCTCTCGTCGAAGGTTTTCTGCGACGCGGCGTTCAGTTTATCGAAGCCGGCAATCAGAAGGATGCTGCTGTTTCATTGAACCGCGGGCTGGCGGTTATTGAACTCGATACCAGTCTCGAGCGCTTTAAAATTGCTTTTACCACTGAGCTGGCAAAAATTCAAAACACTGACGACCAGCGCACCACCTGGGAAAAAGCCCTTGAAGCACGCAATGCCTATGAGTATGAAGAATGCCTGAAGCTTCTCAACAAGCTACCCAAAGATTATGACCTGCAATTGCCCAGTTATCTCGCAGAAGCATACTTGAAAACCGGCGATAACGAACAGGCCAAAAGCCTGGCTCGTTACCAGCTTGCCAACCAGCCCGAGAACAACCGCGCCAAGTTTATTCTCGGAACCATTTTTCTCGAAGAGGGCGATAAAGACCTTGCCTACAAGTATTTCAAAGAAATCTACGACTCAGACCCGGATTACCCTGAAATAAACGACAAACTTATTTCGGCAAGCACCTCAAAATGGAAAACCGTGTTTCCGGTTTTGATTGTTGTGCTTCTGCTCTGGATTGCCTGGGCGCTTTATAAATACCTGCCCGAATACAACAAGAATTCGGCAATTCGCAAGGCCCAGTCATTTCTTAAAAAAGAAATGCATGACGAGTGCATCGAAGAACTCACAAGAATCAGGCGCCTTCCCAACCTCACCCAGTTTGACGGAGCGCTTATTTCGAGAATTCTGGCCCAGGCCTACCTTAAACGCGGCATTTATGACCGCGCCATCGGCGAGTGCAAACACCTGATCTCAATTTCTCCAAAAGATGAAGACGCGCACACCTGGCTTGGTTATGCATATCTGGGCCGCCGCATGCTTTCACCCGAAAGCATGCCAGAGCTTCTTAATCTTTATAACAAAGATCAGCGCAATATCGCCCTCGTTTCACTACTCGGCTCGCACTATACCCAACAGAAAAACCTCTCGGAAGACGGCATAAAAGTGCTTGAGCAGTGGCTTAACCTTGACCCCAACAACCCTGAAGTTCTCAAGCCGCTTGGGCGTTACTATCTCAAAAAGAACCGCAGTGACGACAAGGCCATGAAGGTTTTCCAGAAAATGATGGAACTTGGTTCGCCCGAAGCAGAATTTCTGCTGGGTGTGGCCAGAATTCATCTGAAACTCAGGCAGTTTGACAGCTGTCTACAGCTCTGCGAGCAGGTCATCAACGCCGATATCAACAACGAGCTTGTGCATGCAGTTCTTCGCGAAGCTTATCAAAAGCAGAATCGCATACCTGAACTTCTTGAGATTTACGGCAACTTTCTTAAAAACAATCCTTACAACGTCGCATTTCAGAATGGCCTGCGTGAAGCCCAGAAGCTCCCTGTCAGCAGCCAGGGCCCTGCCCAGAACGTCAGCGAACCCGTTCTTCAGCAATCTGCTCAGCCGGCGGCTGCTGACGAGATCGCCTGCCTACATTGCGGCCAGATCAATTCGAGCAAAGAGTATTGCTGCCAGCACTGTGGGCAGAATCTTGTCTGAGAGGTAACCATCTGTTCAGCAGAGCCACCGCGATCCAGAGACAATTGAAGAATTCAGGTGTTTCGATTTCGATATGCCTGACTCTTCTTCTGTTTATGATGTTCACTTCAGCCCTTACAGCGGCTGAAGATTATTCAACGCTGCGCAAGTTTCTTACGGCCCGCATGTATGGCGAAGCCTACAATGAGCTTTTACGCATTGAACTCAGTCGAGATGAGGCTGACCCGAAGCTCGAAAAACTGCGAATCGATCTGCTGGAGCGCACTCGCGAGCGCTTGAGCAAACAGGTGCGCGTCAATCCTGACGACCCTGCTATTTTCACCATTCTGGCTGACATCGCTTTTCATCAGGGCAAATATGAAGAAGCCTCAGGCTTTATTTCAAAGGCCATCGAGAATAAATCAGGGCCAATGGCAAATTACGTGTTTGCCAAGATTCTCTTCAGAAAGGGCAATCTGGCCCAGGCCTTCGATCAGATGGGCAGCGTTCTCGAAAGCATGCCCGATTCGCCGGTCGTATTTGAGGACTTTCAGTTTCTTTATGCCTGCAAGAGCTATGGTGTTGCCACCGCGAAGAAAATTTCGCGCAATACCAGTTTTCTCAGGCGAGCTACCCCGGTCAGTGCCGGGCCTGATACCGTTGAAGCACCCGAAAGCCCTTTCGAAAATGATCCTACCCAGGTAGTGGCTATTCCACAAGTTCCTGAAGAAAAGCCACCCGAAGAACCGGCGCCGCTCACCAACGCCAGCATTACCGACGACCCGCTTCCAGATGACCCTGATGTTGCCAATACCGGTTTGCCCGACGAAGACCCGAATGCCGACGACAATGACCCTGACGACATCAAAAGCCCCGAAGACCTTACCGATGTCGATACACCTACCCCGCCGGTAATCACCATCGAACCCCGCCCGACTCCTGAACCGGTTCAGACAGCGAAGAATCCTGAGCTCGACCCTGAGCAGGAAAACATCAAAAAGGCCGAATACTGGCTGAAGCAGGCTGAGAGGCAGTATGAAAACCGCAAATACGATGAAGCCCTCAGCAACTGGGATAAAGCTGTCGAACTGCACGCTGAATTGCCAGGCAAAGAAGAAATCAAAGCCAAAATCGACGCCAAATTTGATTTGTTCAAGCGCTATAAAAATGCCAAAGATCTTTTCGAGCGCGAAAAATACGACGAGGCTCTGCCGGTGCTCGAAGAAGCCCACCAACAAGAACCAGGCCGCTTCGAAAATATAGCTTTTATGATCGGCAAGGCTTACCTGCTGAAACAGGAGCCAGACTATGACAAATCTCTGCAATATCTCGATCTGGTTCTTGCGCAGAAAGATGTCGATCCATTGCTTAAACGCGATATCGAATGGACCAAGCTAGAAGTGTTCTACGGAACGGGCAACTTTGAAGAAGCTGATAAGATTTTTCAGCGTTTCAGGCGTGACGAACAGGCCTTTGCCGCTAATCAGGTTAACTACACCCAGTTTCGCATCGGTATTTTTTGCAATATCCACAAAATACCGATCATCGTTGGCTTTGTTTTATTCATTCTGGGGTTCATGGTTGTTTTTATTCTGAGATTCCTGCCGGACATCTCTCTGTCATTTTCTGACCCGCTTACCGCCAGCAGAAAAATGTTCGACAAACAAAAATACCAGAAGGCAATCAGCATTGCAGAAAAGGCTCTCGGCAAAAAGCAACCCGTTCAGGTTGAGCGAGAGCTTCTTGAAGTATTGGTAAAGAGTCATTTTGAATTGAAAAATTTTGTGCGTTGCCAGGAAAACGCCCGTCTGATTCTCGAAAAGTTCCCGGGCAATACGATTGCATGGGGTTTTCTTGCCAAGGCTTCAATGGCGACCCACGACACCTCGAATGAAGCCATTGCCATGTATGAAACCCTTTACAAAGAAAACCCGGCCAAGACTGACTATTTACCGGTTCTCGCCAAGCACTACGCGCAAACCGGCAATAACACAGTTGAAGCTATGGGTATCCTTTTTACCTACTACCAGACGGGGGGGCGTGAACCGCCAATAATCCTGGCCCTCGCAGATGGTTATGTAATGAACCGATCAATGGGCAACGAAATAATCACTCTGCTCGAAGAAGCCCTCAAGATCAAAGACAAGGTTGATTACCGCGAACTGCTGGCTCGAAATTATTCCAAAATCGGGCGGTATACTGACGCTGCCCGTGAATGCATCAAGGTTCTGAATGAGAACATCAACAACATGGGTATTCATGTCGTTTACACCTCTTCAATGAAAAAGCAGGGCAAAACAGCCGAGGCAATCAACCAGTATAAAGATTTTCTGCAGCGCTACCCAGGTAATCCGCAGTTAAACGAAATCCTTTCCGGCCTGAAAAAGGACAGCGCTAACACTGGTGCTTCCGATGATGATCTGCCCGCAATTCCTGACGAATTGCCAATGCCAGATCTCCCTGATCCAGGCTATTCTTCTCAGGTTGGCGATCTCGATATCGACAATTATGTCGAACCACCCCCCGAAGGATTCGAGATGGATAGCGGGGCAAACACTCCACTGCCTGAATTCCTGAAGAGTGACGAGTATGGTATCGAACCTCTGCCAGACCTTTCCAATTTTCAGCAAGTTGCAACACAGCCACCAGCGCAGAAGGGCAGTGGCAAAACCAGTCTGCCGGCCGTAGATATGCCGACCCTCGACCCCTTTGAAGAAAACACCCAATTATTCGACGACTTTGGGGTTGACCTGCCAGAAGAACTCGGCGGGGCAGCGCCGCCACCCCCCTCAACCTCGGTCAACGACTTTTCAAAACGCAATCAGGTCAGTTCCGACGACCTGATGCCCCCCCCGGCCGCTCCGACCCGCAAACCGACACCCGAAAGTTCAGGCCCGACCCAAGGGCTGGTGCAAAAGATAGTTGCGGCCCAGGAAAAAGTTCGCGCCCGCAAATGGGATGAAGTGATTGCTCTCTTGAGCCCTGACTTTGCTTCAGAACGCAATAAAGAAGCTGGTCTGCTGCTGGCCAATGCCTGGCTGGCGAAAAACAAAGCCACCATGGCCCTTGAGATCATTGAAACTCTTGATTTTGACCCCGAACTGATGTCTGAAACCATCAAGGACGTGCTCTACCGAACTGGCGTTGCCCTTGAATCCGAGAAAAAAATCGATGAGGCCCTGCGCATGTATGACCTGATATGCAGCGTCGATATTAATTATAAAGATGCCTTCGACCGCTCTGACAAGATCTACAGTCGCCGAAAAAGCGGCTAGAACTTTCCCAAAAGCAGTTCGGCATTAAGCGCCAGACCTTCGACTCTGACACCGGTAGCGCCGGCAAAGGTATAACCGGCAGCGAACTCAAGCACCATGTGCCTGCTCATCGGCAGAACCCCGACCACCATCGGTTCAAAAAAAGTGAACGAACCCTTATTGAATTCGTATCCGGAAGCGATGCTTCGCAAACGGTATTCGCCAACCCCGAAAGAGACACGCCACTTCACCCGGGCGTCTTCCCTGAATGAATCTTCAAGGGTCAGGCCGGCCATTTCGAGGTTGAATTTCTGGCTGACGCCGTTGAGGGTTCCAGAATAAAATACGAGACCGATTTCGGGGTCATAAAGTTTGCCGGCGCAAGCTCTGACACCCCAGACCATCATATCGCCGCCGAAATTATCAGGGGCGGCAACTCTTTTGTATCTAACAACCGGGCCAATGCCATAGACATATTCGCTGCTCTCCGGTTGTGAATCCATCAGCAGGGTGGGCCCGGTTACAGACCAGGCCGGCAGATTGATCAACAGAAAACCGATTAAAATTATCAACAGTCTAATTTTGCTCATGCCGCCCTTATCGGCACATTCTGACAGATTTTTCAGTATTGCCGGCGCACCTGAAATTTGAACTTCGTCAGATAAAAGCACAGAAACAAACAGTGTGGCACCGTTTAAAAAGGTTGATTATACTCTACAAAAGTCGTTATTATATTCTTTTGAATATCAGGCAATACTGCTGTTACTTCAGTCAGTGAATCTGCCACAGGAGGACAGTGTGAGTAACGATATGGGCCCGACCCCTCTGGGGAAATTTGTCATGTTCATGTTTGTTATCGGCTGCATTTTTGCGGCTGCGGTTTCTTTTTCCCCTGAACTGAGAAATCGATTTTTTCCATCGGGTGGCACTGTCACCACCCCCGGAGACAGTTCCAGCAGCTCTACCAGCGAAGCAGTCACTCAAAAAACAAAGGTTGAAGCCCCAGACACCGCCGGCGTCACAACCGTTCAAGAGTATACCTATGTTCCAAATGAGTCGTTGCCGCCGGTCAGCGGTGTTTCAGGCTACAAATGGGATGAAAAAGAAAAGATCGTCGTGTTTCCCATCAATGTCTGGTTTGGCTGGCTGCCGATTATCGCTGCAAACAATGGTTTTGCGCCGAATGAAGAAAGCGTTTTCTTTAAAAAATATGGCTTCAAGGTCAACCTCAAGCTGATCGATGACCCCATTGTCGCCCGCGATACTTTCGCATCAGGTGAGTCTCACGTTCTCTGGGGCACCCTTGATATGATTGCCCTCTTCGCACCGGGCCTGATGAAAGACAGTCGCACTGCTCCGCGAGTTTTTCAGCAGGTTGACTGGTCGAATGGTGGTGACGGTATTGTCGTGCGCGGCAATATTCGTTCAATAAAGGATCTCGAAGGCAAAACCATCGTTTACGCCCAGAACAGCCCCTCGCAATATTTCATAACCAACCTGCTCATCAATGCGGGCATCCCGCTGAAAAAGGTTACCCACAAATACACATCAACCGCTTTTGAAGCAGCTGCGGCTTTTGTGGCCGACAAAAGTATCCATGCCTGCGTCAGCTGGGCGCCTGATATTTATTCGATTCCCGAAAAGATTGCCGGCACCCAGATTCTCACTACCACCTCAGATGCGAACCGTCTGATTACCGACGTCTGGGCTGCCCGCGCTGACTTCGCCAAAGACCATCCGGATATCATTGAAGGCCTTGTGGCAGGCATTTTCGAGGGCATGACCCTGCTTAAAAACGAAACTACCAAGGCAAAAGCCTTTGCCCACATGGCCGAAGGCTACGGCATGAAGGTTGAAGACATCAAGTCAATGGAGCAGGATGCGTACATTACCAACTTTGCCGAGAACCAGAATTTTTTCACGAATAAAAACAGCCCGACCAACTTTGAACGCACCTGGAAAAACATTATCTATGTTTATCGAGAACTTGGTCAAATAAGCACCCCGGTCAGATTTGACGAAGTAATGGATTTTTCGGTTATCAAAAAACTAGTCGAAAAAGGCATGTTTCCAGAACAAAAAGATATTCAGGTCAGCCGCTTTGTTTCGACGAGCTACAAAAAGGTTTCGGCAGAGGCTCCGGTGCTCACCCAAACGGTGCGCATCAATTTCTACCCGAATTCTGACAATGTCTACGAACCTGAGCACGATGAATTCGGGCAGGCAATTCAAAATACGCTGTATGATCCATCAGTTGATGCTACCCTCGAAAAGATCGCACGCATGGTTGGGCAGTATGATCGCGCTCAGGTAGCCATAGTTGGGCACACCGACAGTTCGATGAAGGGCAAGGTGCCTGAAAAGGCTGTAAAAGATCTGTCGAGCGATCGGGCCAACTCGGTGCGCAGCGCCCTGGTGCGCAAGTATAAGTTTCCACGGGAAAAGTTCATCGTCGAAGGCAAGGGCTGGACAGAGCCTGCCGATATTGGTGACCCGATGAATCAGTCATTGAACCGGCGTGTTGAAATTCAGGTTTTTACCCCGGAAAAATAAAACTCACAAAGGAGCTGGCAAATGTTTAATCGGTTGAGGAATCTAATTCGAGGTTTCTTCAGTCTCTTTATCAAAGGGCTTGAGTCGAGTAACCCTGAAGCCCTTATTGAATCGGAAAAAGAAAACCTGCGCACTCAGATTTCGCGGTTCAACGAAAGTCTGGCCAATCACGCAGCTTTTACCGAGCGTCTGATGCGTCAGGTTAAGACCTTGTCTGCCAAAGACAAAGAACTGACCGCCAAAATTACCGCCAATCTGAAGGCTGGCAACAACAAGGTCGCCGGTCAACTTGCCCTGCAATTGCAAACTGTCAGGCAGCAGCTCGACGAGAACCAGTCACAGCTTGAAATTGCCGACAAAACCTTTAAAGATCTTGAAAAATCTCGTGATGTAGCCGTCAGAGATGCCCAGCAGAAGATCGAAAAGCTGCAGAACCTCGTCAGCGAAACCCAGATGCACGAAGCCCAGGCCGAACTTCAGGAAATGGCCAAAGGCATGATCGGTGGCATTGGTTCGAGTGGCGATACCATCAACCGGGTTACTGAACTGCTTGAAGAACGGCGCGACAAGGCCGTTGGCCGGGCAAGAGTTGCAACCGGCTCGTATGACAGTTCCCAGGTCACAATGAAAGAAGCTGAAATGGAAGCTCTGGGTGACGCAGCTCTGGCAGAGTTTGCAGCCATGAACGGCATCGCTATGCCAGGCGCAGGTCAGCCACTTGCCGAAACTGATTCCCCGACCGATGATGTTCCGCAGCGCGGCATGGGTCTGACACAGAAGAATTAGTATACATAAGGAGTACGAGATGAATTTCAGAGGAAAGCTTTTTCTGGTTCTCATGGCCATGCTGGCCATCTGTTTCAGCTTTGCCCAGGCCCAGGAAGCCCCGGAAGCACCCGATACCGAGTCAATAACCACGGTTAAAGATTATAAGTTCGTGCCACGTGAGACTCTCCCGCCAGTTCAGGGCACTTCGGCCTACAAATGGGATGACAAAGAAAAGGTCGTGGTTTTTCCGATTAACGTATGGGCAGGCTGGTTGCCGATTATCGCAGCCAATAATGGTTTTGCCCCGAACGAAGATAGCGTGTTTTTCAAAAAATACGGTTTTAAGGTCAATCTGAAGCTCATTGATGACCCGGTTGTCGCCCGCGACACTTTTGCCAGCGGCGAAAGCCATGTTTTATGGGGAACCCTCGACATGATGGTGCTCTTTGCGCCTGAATTGATGAAAGACAGCCGCACTGCGCCGCGCATTTTTCAGCAGGTCGACTGGTCAAGTGGTGGCGACGGCATCGTAGCCCGCAGCAAAATTCGCTCAGTAGCCGATCTCAAAGGCAAGACCATAGTCTACGCCCAGAACAGCCCCTCTCAGTATTTTATCAGCAACCTGCTTATAAATGCCGGCATCGGGCTTGAAGAAGTAACTCACAAATACACGACGACCGCTTTCGAAGCTGCCGCGGCTTTTGTTTCTGATCCGAAGATTGATGCCTGCGTCAGCTGGGCCCCCGACATCTATACCATTCCTGAAAAAGTTGCCGGCACACGTATTCTAACTACCACCGGTGAAGCTAACAAGCTGATTGCCGACGTCTGGGCAGTTCGTGCTGACTTTGCCCGCGACAAACCAGAAATCGTCAAGGGTCTTGTTGCCGGTATCTTCGCCGGTATCGACATGCTCAACAATCCGACAACCAAGGCGCAGGCTTTCCAGTGGATGGCTGATGGCTATGGCATGAAGATTGAAGACGTACAGGCCATGGAAGCCGATGCCCACCCGACGAATTTCGCCGAAAACCGCGAATTTTTCCTTAACGCCAACAATCCGACCAACTTTGAACGCACCTGGAAAAGCATCGCTTATGTTTACAACCAGGCCGGGCTGGTCAAAGAAGCCGTACCGTTCAATCAGGTCATGGATTTCTCGCTGATCGACGAACTTGGCAAAAGCGGTGAATTCAAACATCATCAGGATAATTACGTCAGCAAATTCGTACCGACCACTTACAACAAGGTCAATGCCGAAGCGCCGATCATTACGCAGACTGTTCGTATAAACTTTTATCCGAATTCTTCGAACATCTACGAACCGGCCCATGACATTACCGGCAATGCGGTTCTCAACACCCTCTACGACCCTAACATCGAAGCCACTCTCGACAAGGTCGCCCGCCTGGTTGGTGCTTATGATCGCGCCGTCGTCGCCATCGTCGGGCACACCGACAGTTCGATGAAGGGCAAGATCCCTGAAAAGATTGTCAAAGATCTCAGTCTGAGCCGCGCTGAAGCCGTGAAAAAAGCGCTGGTAGACAAATACAAATTCGACGAGAAGAAATTCGTCGTCGAAGGTGAAGGCTGGAACAAGCCGGCCGACAATGACAACCCGATGAATCAGGCTCTGAATCGCAGAGTTGAAGTGTCGGTTTTCCCGCCCGAAAGCAACTGATCAATCTGCCGGTCTGCCTGACAGGCAGACCGGCAAATCACTCTATTTTCACAGCAGATTTTCTGCCTACTTTTTTAAACGTGGAAACTCATGAAATTCAGTCTACTCGAAAACTTTTTTGGAATTCGAACCGGCGCCCGGATTGCCGACCAGATCATTCTGGGAGTTCTACCGATTTTTTTCATTTTTCTTCTCTGGGTTTTCGCCACTTCGGGGCGCACTGAAACCGTAACCTTGCCAGACGGTATTTTTGAGGGTTATGAAAAAGCCGCTCCGCCCGATGGCACATTATTTAAAGATCGTATCAGACTTACGATTGAGAACAGCAGCCTTGAATATGCCTCAGAAATCGACCCCGACCAGGGAAGCGTTCTGGTTAAAGACGGCCAGCGATTCAAACTTGGCAATATGCCTGCCCGGCCCTTTGGCAAGAGCGTCAGAATAACCCTGCCAATCGGCAGAATCATCGACCGGGTCAAAGAACCGCCGTTGCCAATCGAGGTTCCGGGCAAAAAAGTTTCAGAATCGCTGCCTGTGGCGGTGCCGAATGCATCTGGCGGCGAACCCATCGCAGTCCCGGCCGTCACTGATACCACAGTGGCCTCTATCGACAGCACTCTTGACGCGGTCACAGCCAAAGCAAAGCCACCGCTGATGAAATTCAACTACCAATTTGAGATTGTTGAAACCCGTATAATCAGCCCGTCAATGCTCCCAAGCCCATCTGAAGTCAGTCGTTCGCTGCCCTCTCTCTGGTCTGACCGATTTCTGCCCAAGAATATCCTTTTCAGCTTTCTCAGAGTCAGTGCCGGGTTTCTGGTGGCTTTTTCGATTGTTTTTCCGGTTTCGCTGATGATGGGTACTTTCAGCAAATGCAAAGCGTTGTTCGCCCCGCTGATGCTGTTTGCGGGGTATCTGCCGATTCCGGCTCTGGTGCCGCTTTTTATGATTCTTTTTGGCACCAATGAGTTGCAGAAAATCATGTTTCTGGCTTTTGGCTTTGCCATCTACCTGCTGCCTCTGTTTGTCAAAGCTCTCGAAGAGGTTGACAACGTGTATCTGCAAACCGGTTATACCCTGGGAGCCGGGAAATTTCAGATTCTCAACAACATTCTGCTGCCCATCGCCTTGCCAAATCTGTATGACGCGATGCGCCTGGGTTTCGGCATCGGCTGGGGCTATATTATTCTCGCCGAGATGGTCGATATGGGCAGTTTCGGGGTTGGCACCCTCATTTTAACAAGCCAGCGTCGCGGGCCACGCGAAGACATCTATCTGGTTCTGATCGCCATTGTGCTCATGGCTTTCATCACTGACAAAATCTGGGAAAAGGTCGGCGAAAGGCTTTTCCCATACAGGAGTCAGCGACGATGAGCGAACGACAACCAAACCCACCGTCTTTGTTTCGCAGAATTGCCGGCTATTTCTACCGTTTCGATGATGAAGCGCCCGGAACAGCTCCCTCAAGCAAAATCAAGACGCCAAAGCCTGTTTCTCAGGCGTCTCAAGCATCTCAGCCGGTGCAGCCCGCGCAACCAGTGCAGGCGGGTCACCCCGCACATTCATCAGCTAAAGACCCCGAAAAATCTCATAGCAATGAAACTGAACTAACGCCGGCCGCAAGCAATGCTCAGCCAGTGAATCCTGCCGTTGAAGCTGTTGAGGCAACGGCACCTGAAATTTTGACGACCAGTCGACCGCTTCCTGCCGAGCCTTCGATAACTGATGAGCACAGACCAGAACCGCTGATTGACGGCAGACCAGCCGTGCAGGTTCTCTCTGAGGCATACTCCGGGCAGAAAGATCCGGCGTTCCCTTTCCCCGCAAGCTCGCCAGAATCTGGGCGCGATGAATCGCCAGAGATGGCTGTTGGCGCCACCAACAATCAGCAAGACCCGCCGGCCAGGCCAAAATACAAGCCAATCGTCACTTTCAGTAATGTTACCAAGATTTTCAACCATGGCACCTCTAATGAATTCATGGCCCTCAAGAATGTTTCTTTCGAAATCGAAGATCTGCCCGACGTTGGCGAATTCATTGCGCTGGTGGGGCCATCAGGCTGTGGCAAATCGACCGTTCTCAATCTGATTCAAGGCTTTCAGGAAGTCGGGCCACCGACCCTCGGCGAAGTGCTGGTGCGCGGCAAAAAGGTCACCGGGCCGGGCCGCGACCGGGGCATGATTTTTCAGAAATACAGTTCGTTTCCGCATCTGACGGTTTTACAGAACGTCATGTTCGGTCTGCAGCTGAACCGCGAATCTCTGGGCTACCCTGACCAGGTCATGGAAAAACTTGCCCGGGAGATGATCGTTAAAGTCGGCATGAAAGGGCATGAAGACAAATTCCCATATCAGCTTTCGGGTGGTCAGCAGCAGCGGGTCGCCATTGCCCGCACCCTGGTTCTGAAGCCGAGAATTATTCTGATGGACGAGCCTTTTTCGGCGCTTGACGAACCGACCCGCATTGAAATGCAGGAATTGATCACCGCATTGTGGCACGAAGTTGAAGCCACCGTTTTCATTGTCACGCATTCGCTGGCTGAGGCAGTTTATCTCAGCGACCGCATTTTTATGTTTCAGGCGAATCCGGGGCGCCTTGCCCGACAGATCGCGGTAACTCCTGACCTGATCGGAAAACATCCAGGCATGACTCCGTTGGAGGTTCAGGAAAGCCGCATTTTCAACAGCTTTTTAAAAGACATCACCGACGAATTTGTTAAAATTGGCGGTTCAGACTGATGGCAAACAAATACAAGCCCGGGTATTCAGACATCCTTATCGAAGCCTTCAACGCCGGCCTGATCATTAAGGGCATGGGTGAGATTCCAGTCAACAAACTGTTCATTCTCGGCTCCTTTATTTTAGGGCTGAGCAATCCCGGGTTCTGGTTTCTCGGGCTGGCGCTCGAGTTTATCTACCTGTGGTTTCTCACTACCAATCCTCGTTTTCAGAATTATGTGCAGGCAAAAAAGCTTTCAGAGATTTCCGAATCACGATCAGCCAAGATGAATGAACTGGTGGCCAGTTTAACTCCCGATAATCATTCGCGACTGAAGCGTCTGAATGCTAATCTTGCCGACATCAACAAGCTGATGACCTGGAACACCGACCAGGGGTCGGGCTTTATGAACCAGAACCGTCAGGAAACCCTCAGCCAGCTGCCGTCAATATTTCTGAAGCTTCTGAAAACGAAGCAGTTGATCGAAGAAAGCTTGCAGCGCACCAAAGAAAACGAGATTAACGGCGAAATCCGCAAGCTTGAACAACAACTAAAAGACAATGTCAGCCCGGCACTCGCGAAGTCTCTGAACAGCAATCTTGAAATTCACCGCAAACGCCTCGAAAACCTCGGGGTCGCCAAAGAGAACGAAATGCTGGTTGAAATGGAGCTTCAGCGCATCGAAAACCAGCTGAAAATGGTCAGGGAAGGCATTCCGCTTGACAGCAGCCCCGAAGGGCTCAGTTCAAACATCGACCAGATCAACAATTACCTGGGCGAAACCCAGGCCTGGATCAACTCTAATTCAGACTTTCTGCGAAAATTGAGCGGGCCGCCGATTGGTGAGCCCGAAAACGATACAGACAGCGAACCCGTCGCGCCACCAGCCGGGCGGGAAACTGAATAAAGGAACCAATAATGGCCAATTACCCCCAATGGGCACGCGAGATGTCAGAGATCTTTAAAAGCGGTTCAATCAGCCAGTTTTTGCTATACGGCAACGTTGATGACTGGGTTACTTACGCCGGCGAAAACAATCAGCAGCTGCAGTGTCTTTCATTAAAGGATTTTTTGACGCGCGTCATGTTTGCGCCGTTCGAAGTGGTGCTGACCTATGATCGAGGTCACGGAATCAGGGCCAGCAAAGGCGGGGAACTATTTTTTAATTTTCTTAAAGCCTTCGACAGCTTTCATCGCACAGGCTTTGCCACTGCCACAGATGGTGACATCACCAGCGAGAGCGGCGGGGCACTTCCCAAAGACCCGAAGAGGGCTCTGGCTTTAATTGATCGCTTCATCAGACATGGGCTGGTGCGCACCACTGCAGATAAAAGCGGCAAGCCGGTCGCGAATCCGATGCGGGTGGCGGTCATCGTTGAATATGCGCAGTATCTGCTGCCGCGTGCCGAGATTGCCTATACAAGTTCGGAGTCAGTTGAAACCCTGATCAGAGTGTTTGACTGGGCCGCTGACCCAAGCATCAACAGTGCTTATGTAACAACCTGTCTGGTGGCCGAAAACCTCAACGATGTTAACCGTCAGCTTGTCGAGAACCCGAGATCGGCCAAAATTCAGATCAGTCTGCCTGATTCTGAGACCGTTTTAAACTTTGTGCAGGCCATTACCGCCACGGTCAGCGATTTTTCGACAATATGTGATGTTGATCGTGAGTCATTGGCTCAGAAACTCGAAGGTCTTTCATGTATTGACGTGCAAAACCTGATTGAGCGTGCGGTCAAGAATCAACGACGCATTACCATGGAATATCTGCGCGAAGTTAAAAAGGAAATGATCGAAAAATCTGCCGGGGGCCGCATTACTTTCGTTGAGTCACAGCGCAATCTCGACGATGTAGCGGGTCACAGTGAAGCCAAGGCCTGGTTCCGTCAGGATGCTTCGTTGATGAAACGCGGCAAAATCAAGGCACTGCCGATGGGTTATCTGATCACCGGGCGCATCGGAACCGGAAAAACTTACCTGGTAGAGTGCTTTGCTGGCGAAGCCGGGGTGCCCTGCGTCGAATTGAAGAATTTCCGCGACAAGTGGGTTGGCGCGACTGAAGGCAATCTTGAAGCTATTTTCAAGATACTGCATGCCATGGGGCAGGTCATCGTCTTTATTGATGAAGCTGACCAGGTGGCTGGCAAACGCGATGGCAACTCTGGCGATTCAGGGGTTTCAGGGCGAATCTATGCCATGCTGGCCCGGGAAATGGCTGACACACGCAATCGTGGCCGCATTTTCTGGATCTTCGCCACCTCGCGGCCCGACCTGCTTGAAGTTGATCTAAAGCGGGTTGGCCGCCTAGACGTGCATATTCCGCTTTTTGCCCCACAGACCCTTGACGACAAAAAAGCTCTTTTCAAGGCTCTGGCACGCAAAAACAAGATCAAGCTTGAGGAATCTGATATTCCCGATTTCCCTGAGAGCCTCGATATCGGCGGCAACGAAATGGAAGGCATGCTGATCATGGCTTCGCGCATGCTTGAACTGCAAGAAGAAGACGCCCCAGATCGCAAGCCAGTCGGTGAATTCATCAGGGAAGCATTGAAGTCATACCGGCCGATGGCCCATTCAGCCAGACTTGAGTATATGGATCTTGCCGCAGTTTTCGAATGCACCGATCAGAGATTTCTGCCTGAAAAATTCAGCAAGCTCGAAACCGATGCTATCAAAAGTCGCATGGATGAGCTTAAAATTGAAATGAGCGAGTAGGGTCAGGCAACAAACTCGCGTGCCGCAACGATGTATTTGGTCAAACGCAGTACCGTGCCGTTGCCTGGGGCTGAAATAAGCTCGTAGCTGTCAGAAAGCATGCTGATCAGGCCCAGACCGCGACCTCTGGTTGAGTTCAGGCTGCGCAGGTTTTTGGGAACAGGCACGCATGACAGATCGAACCCGCAGCCTGTGTCTTTAACAGAGACTACGAGCCTGTCAGCATAGATCAGAAACTCAATCTCGAGTTCAGTGTCGCCAGATGAAGTAACGCCATGTTCAACAGCGTTAGTATAGGCCTCGTCAACGATCATGCCAAGTTCAAAGACCTGGTCTTCATCAAAACCCATCCGGCGGGCAATGACCTCGGTGTTGTCTCTGATCACTCTCAGGTAGCAGGGTTTTTTGAATCTGAATAAAACCCGCTCCGGGTATTTTCCTGTTTTCATCATTTCATTCCTGATATAAGCATAATCTTTTCCCATTATTTGGCAAGCCCCGGCAATGCTTGCTACCAGCTGCAAATCTGAATTCATCGGCAAAACCTGTGGTTTTCTCATCTTTTTGCAAGTTTGCTTTGTTTATGAAGGCTTTGCAATATAAGCCGGCTTTATGGTACAAAATCAGACATGCTAAAAAAAGTAATTTTGATCAGCTATTTCATGATGTTAGCCGCGGGGGGAATTGCCCAGCAGAAGTTTCCTGCCTGGATGGACGAAGCCGGCGCTTCTGACAGCAAGACCGTCACCCAGGGGTTTAACGAACCAGCCGCCCCCGTAGATCCATCGACCGGGCAACCTTCTGGCATCGGTCGGCCGCCGGGTTCGGTTATGGGCAAACCAGTGCTTCCCGACTTCAGCAAAATGCGCGAAAAGGCCATCAAAGCTGAACTTGAACGACGGGTTGGTTCAGAAGGCGAACTCGAGAGTTCTTATTCAGCTTCGATCAGCAATCTCGATCAGTTAAAAAACGATAAATCAAGACTTGAAAGCCTGCTGGCCGCCGCCCCTGGAGCCAATGAGCGCCAGCAGTTGCTCGCCGGCCTTGGAGAACTGTCAAAAAAGCTTGCGCTCAGTGAAGAATTTGTCAGACTGCTTGGTCAGAACGGTCAGGCCGGCAGCAGCACCCAGCAAGTTGCCAGCATGTCGGCAGCGCAATTTAACCGGGCCATCGAGCTGCAGCGGCTGCTTTTTCCCGGCAAAAGGGCTAACCGGGCCACGGGCGTCGCAAAACCAGTTGTTCAGGGTAATCTGGCCATGCCCGCAACAAATATCGCCACGACAACTGTTGATCAAAATGCGGCCACCGCTACTGAAAGCGCAGAAGCAGCAGATAAAGGCGAAGAAGAACGCCGGGTAGAGACCTATCGCCCGGGAAAAATCAAATCATTTTACCTTGAATCGAAAAAGGCACAGAAAAAACAGCAGGAGGCTGATGGCAAATGAAAGCTCATAATTTTGGCATTGTCGGCGCGACCGGCGCGGTTGGTCTTAAGATACTTAAAGTGCTTGACGAAAGGGTCAAAGAGCTAGGCAATCTGCGACTTTTCGCATCTGAACGCAGCGCTGGCCAGCAGATAGATTTCAGGGGCCGGAAATATCTGGTTGAAGACCTTGCGACCAGTGACTTTAAAGGCCTCGACGTCGTTTTTTTCTCGGCTGGAACCGAAGTCAGCCAGAAATATTGCCCCCTGGCGGTTAAAGCCGGGGCACTGGTCATCGACAACACCAACGCCCATCGCATGAACCCCGATGTGCCTCTGGTAGTGCCTGAAGCTAATTTGCTGGCCGCGAAAAAGCACCATGGGCTGATTGCCAACCCGAACTGCTCGACCATTCAGATGATCGTGGCCCTGGCTCCAATTCATCGTGTTAATCCGATAAAACGTATTGTTGTTTCAACCTATCAGTCGGTTTCCGGGACCGGTCTTGAAGCCATTGACATTCTCAAAAAGCAGAGTGAAGCGATGCTGGCGGGCAAAGAACCCCCAACCGGTGTTTACCCGCACCCGATCGCCTTTAATCTTATTCCGCAGATCGATATTCTCGTTGAATCAGGCCTCTATCGTGAAGAAGAAAAGATGGTTCGTGAAACCTGCAAAATTCTAGAATCTGATATCAAAATCTGCCCCACAACCGTGCGGGTTCCGGTTATGTTCTGCCACAGCGAAGTTGTTAACATAGAGTTGTCTAACCCCATGTCGCTCGAACAGGTTCGCCAGATACTTAAAACAGCCGAAGACATAGTTATGGTCGATGATCCGGGCCAATCTGTTTACCCGACTCCCCTCGCCTGCCAGGATCGCGACGAGGTATTTGTTGGCCGGTTGCGGGTAGACCCATCGGTCACCAACGGTTTCAATATGTGGGTAGTTGCAGACAACCTGCGCCGCGGTGCCGCAACCAACGCGGTCAAAATCTATACTGAAATGGTAAAACATGGGCTTTTCTAAGCTGACATCACCGACAGCCGCACTCATTCTGCTGTTGGCGCTGCTGTCAGTACTGCCGGCCCGGGCGCAGTATGCCGTTCTCAGAGGCGATGAGCCGAGAATCAGGGCAATTCTCTATTTCAAAGAGAATCCACGCGCCCTGATTTATTATAACGACCAGCGTTTTCATGCCATACCTCATACCAGGCTCGACGACGAGTGGTATGTCGAAGAAATCCGGCGCGAAAGCATTCTCTTCAAACGCACCACCAGCCACAGTTTTGCCGAGCTGTATCTGAACGCCCCGCAAAAAGCCAAATTTCATAAAGACTGGTCTTTTTATGGGCACCCGATCGCCCTCTGGGAAGCAGTCGAATTACTGGCGCACGGATTCGGCTATCAGGCCGTCATGCACTTTCAGGCGGGCGGGGCTGTGGTTCCGGGCAGTCATGGCGACACGCTCGGCAAACTATTAAAAAAAATACTGCCACCCCACCACCGCTTTGCCTTTGAAGGGCCGGTTCTCATGGTTCTGCCGGTACAACCCTCGGGCGAAGAATGGACCGAAGTACTCGAGCGCATGAAACTATGCGTTCCCGAGCGGCTTTCATTGCGCTATCCAGGATTGAATAAGCCAGGGGTCATACTTTCCCGGGGCGACGACATTCAGTTCATTCTGCGAAAAATCGCTCTCGGCGGCAAGGTTCCGATTCAGTTTCCCCGCGACTTGCATTTTCCGGTTTACGCATCGTTTCGCAATGTTCCATTCGCGCAGATGCTCGTTAAGATTCTTTATCTCAACCAGTGCATCCTCATAGAACGCGAAGAGGGGCTTGAGGTTACGCCATGGCCGCGCCAGATACTGCAACGCCGCCCCTACGCAGATTTTCCGCTTATTAAGGCCATGCCCTCAGAACCGCAACAAGGAACCGGGCCTTCGGCGCCGCCACAGTTAAGCGAACATCTTCTTAATCATCCGGTAGTTCAGCAGAATCGGGGTTCATACGGAAATGACAGCAACTAAACTTTCTATTCAGAAGTGCAGTTCTTACGGGCAGCCTGAGGTTCAGAAAGCTCTTGAAGCACTGCTTGCACCCCTTGGCGGCATCGGAGCTTTTGTCAAGCAGGGGCAGCAGGTATTGATCAAGCCCAACATGTTGACCTGCAAAGAGCCTGAGCGGGCCGCCACTACTCACCCCGCCGTGATTGAAGCAGTTGCAAGTCTCTGCGTTGCGGCGGGGGCCACTGTGCTGATTGGCGACAGCCCCCCTGCCGTTTTTGGCCGCAGCGAAGAATTCTGGGAAAAAACCGGTTTTGCCGGGGCGGCAGAACGCAGCGGCGCCCGGCTGATCTGTTTTGAATCAGAGCCAAAGGCTCCGATCAAGTTTTTTACCAGCGGGCGCGAGGTAACTGCCCACGTCGTCAAAACCCTTTTTATGGTCGATGTGGTGATCAACCTTGCCAAAATGAAGACCCACAACCTGACCAGAATCACAGGGGCTGTTAAAAACCTTTTCGGGTTGATTCCGGGCTTTGCCAAAGCACAATGGCACAAGACTTTTCCGGCCGCCGAAGAATTTTCTGACTTCATTGCCGATTTCGCTCATCAGGTTCCGGTGACCCTGAACATCATGGATGGCATCGAAGGCATGGATGGTCAAGGCCCTGCCGGCGGGCGCGTTGTTCAATGCGGTGTTCTATTGGCTTCGACCTCACCTGTGGCGGTCGATCTGGGGTTCTGCCAGTTGATCGGCTTTGACCCTGGCGAGGTGCCAACGCTGCGCCGCTGCAGAAGCCTGAACTGGGGACCAAAAAGTTTTGCCGATCTCGATGCGGTCGGTTGCCCGGTTAAAGAAGCATTAATAAAAGATTTTAACGTGCCGCGCACCCCGCCGATATCTCTGATCCCACGTTTCATCATTAACTTTGTGCGCAAGCTGGTCTGGACCGGCCCGGCACTCTTGCCTGGTATCTGCATCAAGTGTGGTCGCTGCAAAAAAATCTGCCCGGCTGACGCCATCATCATCAGTGATACTGGCGCGGTTTTTAACCGTGAACGCTGCATTTCGTGCTTCTGTTGCATGGAAGTCTGCCCGGTCGAAGCTATTGAAATGCAGTCAAGCCCGCTGCTGGAACTCGGTCTGCGCCTTCGCGGCCTGAAACGCCGTCTGCGTCCGAAAAAGCCATGACAGGCTCCCTGGCGCTTTTTAATCGCGTGCAACTGTTGTTGCTCGATGGCCTGGCACGCTGCTGCGCCGATATGAGTCATCGTCGAAAGCACCGCCTGGCAAGACTGATCGCCACTCTGGCCCGCCCACTGCCCTGGTTGCGATTCAGCCAGGTATGCAGCAGTCTGCGCGAACATCTCGAAATCGATCAACCACAGGCAGCGAAGCTGGCCATGAAAATTTTTGAGAGTTTTCTAGTCAATGCTTTTGAAATGGCCGGGTTAAAGTATTACAGCCCGGAACAGCTCATTGCCAGAGCCGATATTAGCGGTCTTGAGAACCTTAAAACAGCTCTGGCGGCAAAAAAAGGTGCAATAATTGTTTCGGGTCATTTCGGGCTATGGGAAATCATTCCACCCTGGCTTGCCCTGCATGGTTTTAATGTTACCACGGTGGTTCGCCGCCAGAATAACCGGTTTGTCGATGCCTGGTTCGAAGATATGCGTCAACGGCACGGCGCTCGAACAACCGATTCTGGCTATGGTATCCGCGACATTCTAAAATCCCTGCGTCAGGGGCACATTCTGGCACTGATGGTCGATCAGGACAACGGCAAACAGGGGATTTTCGTCAAATTTTTCAAACGCTGGGCCTCAGCACCGACCGGGCCGGCGCTGATATCGCTTAAAACAGGGGCGCCGATAGTGCCGGTCGCAATTTTTCCTGATTACGAGCGGCAACATAAGATCAAAATCTGGCCGGCCATCTTTCCGGGGCAATTTTCAAACGATCTGGCCGGGCAACAAAAGCTGACCGCAAGTTTTACCGCCATTCTTGAAGAAATTGTCAAAAAGCAGCCCGAGCAATGGTTCTGGCTGCATCGGCGCTGGAAAACGCAGCCGGCCGACGCCCCTGAGAACCCCTGGGCAAAACTTGTTTTGACAACTACCCATGCGGCGGGTGATAATAGCAGCGAGGGAATATCATGGGAAAAATCCACCTGAAAATATATCAATGGATTCTGCGAGCTGCAGTAGAGATTCTCGACCTTTTTCCACCGCGGCGTATCGATCTTGAAGAATTCGCGCTGCGCAAAGGGGTTGTGCCGGCCGACGTTCAGATACCAGAATCAGGAACCATCTGGGTTCACGGGGCCTCGCTCGGTGAGGTCATTACCCTGCGCCCCTTTTTAACGGAACTCGGCAAACTCTACGGTCGACAACGCATTGTCTGCACCGCGACGACTCTCGACGGCCTGCGTCAGCTCAAAAGAGATGAATTATGTGGTTATGCAGCTCTGTTGCCCATTGAACTACCAGCTCTGACAGTGCCCTTCATTGATCGTATCAGGCCTAAAATTATGCTGATCAGCGAAACCGAGATATGGCCGCTTCTTCTCGACACCCTCGCCCGCAAAGGTGTTCCATACGGCATTATCAACGGGCGTTTGAATGAAAAGAGCGTCAGGCTGATGCGCCTAGCCTGGTCGATCTTTGAACCAGCCATTAGCAATATGTCTTTTGTCTTCCCCCAGGAAAAGCAATATCAGCGTCGTTTCAGGATTCTCGGCGTGCCCGCGGTTCGCCAGCAGCAACTTGGCTGCTTCAAATATGACATTGCCGAATCACCGCCAGATATTGATGCACTGCGCCGCAAATTCGGTATCCCGCCCAGTCGGCCCTTAATCTGTTTTGGCAGCACGCATCCTGGCGAAGAAGGCATGATTCTCGACGCTCTCGAATCACTTTGGCCCACCCTCGACGCCACTGTTGTTCTGGCACCGCGCCACATCAAAAGAGTGCCCGAAGTCGAAGAATTGCTCAAGGCCCGCAGCCTTGATTACGAGAAGGTTTCTGAGGCCACTGCAGCGGCCCGCCGGGTTATTCTCGTCGATACGATGGGTGAGCTGCGCAGCTTTTATGCGGCATCTTCGCTGGTTTTTGTCGGTGGCAGCCTGATCAAGCGGGGCGGCCACAATCTGATGGAACCAGCCGCTTTTGCCAGGCCGATGCTGACCGGCCCGCATACCTTCAATTTTCGCTACGAAATGATGGCTTTGCTTCGCGCCAAAGCAATTAAAACCGTCAACAATTCCGAAGAACTAAGTCAGGCCATGACCGACTGGCTTGCCAACCCCGAAGAATTTATCGCCATGGGCCAGCGCTCAAAGCAGGTTCTTCATTCAATGGCCGGTGCCAGTCAGCGCACGATCACCAGCCTTCAGCAGCTTGGCCTGCTGCCCCCTTCCAATGCCTGACCGAGAAATAGTCTTGCGCCTTAATGCCATGGGCGATATTCTGTTGACCATTCCGACCTTGCGGGCGATGGCTGAACGGGGTGTCGAGGTTCACCTCGTCATCAACAGCCGCTGGCAGCAACTCGCCGAATTTCTGCCGGCACACACCCACCTGTTCAACGGCACTGGCAGCCTGATACGTTTAAGTCACGAGCTAAAATCTCTTAATGCCCGGGCGCTGTTTGATCTTCAGGGCAAACTCGCAACTGTGGCGATGCGCAATCTTGTGAATGCGCCAATCACAAGAGTCTACCAGAAACGTACGCTGCGCGAACAGTTTCAGGCGATCAGTCACCGCTACCCGCTCAGGTTTTCAGATCAGCGACCAGTCTGGCAGAAATACGCGGAAACCTGCGGCGTAGAGCTTGAACAACCAGATGCCTCGCTGAACCTGCCGGCCGGCTATCTTGACGAGTGCCGCAAAATTGCTGCCGATGCCGGTCTTAAAGAGAAAAACTTCTTTCTCATTCACCCTGAGGCCTCAAAACCCGGAAAGGAATTCACCAGCCAGTTGCTGAATGCGCTGCTGAAACATTCGCCACTGCCGACCGCCGTGATTGGCACGGCCAGGTCAGAGCTGCAGATCGCTGCCGGGCACCTCGACCTGCGCAACCGCTTTGAATTGCGGCATCTTCCGGGTATTCTCAAACTGGCAGCCGGGGTTATTACTTCTGATTCAGGGCCAATGCATCTGGCGCGTGCCGTAAACACACCCCTGGCGGCAGTTTTTCTGCAAACCTGCCCATCGTTGGGGTTTGCACCTGTTCCATCGGCAGATTCCCTGTTGATCTCACGCGAGCTTGACTGCAAACCATGCAGCCTGCACGGCCAGAACGAAACCTGCCCCGAAGGTACTTTCGCCTGCCGCGAACTCGACCCCGAAGCAACCGCCGCCCAAATCTACGCCTTCATGGCAGCCCGCTTATGAAAACGATAATTATCGGCCTGAACTGGCTGGGCGACATCGTCATGTCGCTGCCGACCATTGCCGCCGCAGTCGCGGCCGGCAACGTTCATGTCGTGACCAGGCCGCATCTGACAGATGCCTATAAAATTTCTGGCCTGCCGCTCGCTATTCATCCGGTTGAAACCGATGCCAACCCATTTACAGTCATCAGTCAGTTAAAACCGCTTCGCAGCCTTGAAGCAGATCTGGTAATTGTACTACCAGATTCTCTGCGGGCCGCTTTTGTCGCCAGGTGTTGTTTTGGCAGCCATTCAGTCGGGTTCGCGGCCCAGCTGCGCAGCTTTCTGCTCGACGAGGCAGTTACCAAACCGGCAAATTACCAGCAATTACACGAAGCCGACCTATATTTCATGCTTGGTCAGGCGGCCGGTCTGCCAGCTCAACAGCGCCCCGCCCTGCCACGCACCAGTTTTTCCGACAATTTTATTAAGCGCCTTAAATCCAGGCTGAATCTCGAGAGTGATTTTCTGGTCATTGCGCCAGGAGCCGCTTTTGGTGCGGCAAAACGCTGGCCGCCCGCCAGATTTTCTGCCCTGGTCAGCCTGCTGGTCGAAAAATACGCACTGCCGGTCGTCGTAACCGGAAGCGCTTCAGAACAGTCGATCACCGCCGAAATCTGCCGCGCTGCTCCACAAAAAACCATCGACGCAGCGGGCAAAACCAGCCTGCCAGAACTCGCCTGCCTGCTGAGCTGCGCCCGGGGGTTGATCAGTAACGACTCCGGAACCATGCACCTGGCAGCCCCATTTGCTATTCCAACCGTTGTGCCGGTCGGCCCAACCGACATGCAACGCACCGGGCCGCTTAACCCCAATTTCATCGCCGTAAGCCAGCATGGTGTCTGCCCGCAGGCCCCCTGCCGGCAAAAAACCTGCCCGCGTGGTGACCACCTCTGCATGGAATCAATTACCCCCGAAGCGGTTCTTGAGGCCCTGAACAAATTGCTGAGAAATTCAGATGGCACCTGAAAGCTTGCTGGTTTCGCGCACTGACCGGGCCGGCGATCTGCTGCTGACCATGGCGGTTTTTCGCGAACTCCGCAAAGCTTTTCCTGATAGCCGCATCGTCGCACACGTCAGAAGCTACACCGCGCCGTTGGCCAGGCTTGTTAAAGAGATTGACGCGCTCATCGTCGATGATGAACATGCTCCCGGGTTCTTTTCGACCGGCCTTGCCAACGCGTTCAAAGAATACCGCTTTGCCTGCTGCGTCATGGTACACCCGGCTGGCCGGGCATTGCTTGCCGCCTGGCGTGCTGGAATCCCGAAACGAATCGGCCGTGCTTCCAATGCTTTTCAGCTGCTGCTGAATGACCGAAGAGTTCAAAAGCGCTCTCGCAACGAGAAACACGAATATCAATACAACCTCGACCTTCTGCAGGGGCTGGTAAATGACATCGACTACGCCCCATGGCACTTCACGCCAGAACCTGATTTATGCGAACGTGGGCGGGCAGCTCGCGAACGCGTCGGTCTGAATAATTGCCACCCGGTAATCATTCACCCCGGGCACGGCGGGTCGGCCCATAATATCAGCACCTCCATGTATGCCGCGATCGTCTCAGAATTGATCAAAATGCAGATTCCGGTGCTCGTCAGTCTTGGCCCGGGCGAAGAGAAGCTTAAAGAGGCATTTCCCGAACCGGTATCTGGGCTGCTTGGCTTTGCAGAAGGCATTCCTGATCTCGCTGAACTGGCCGGGGTTTTTTCAGGTTGCGCCGGTTTCTGCGGCGGATCAACCGGGCCACTGCATCTGGCAGCAGCGCTCGGGTTGCCCTGCGCAGCATTTTTCCCACCGGTGGCGGCCATGACGCCCAAGAGATGGGGCCCGGCCGGTTGCCGAAGCCTGATAATAAAACCAGAGATTGCCGATTGCAACGGCAGATGTACTACCTGCACCCAAAATGGCTGCATGAACAAACTCGAAATACACCAGGCCACCGAATGGCTTGCCATGGAGCAGCGCAAATGAATACCCCATTAATTATCAATGAAAAAATCACTATCCCGGCCGACCAGATTGAAATAAGCGCTGTTCGGTCTTCGGGGCCGGGCGGTCAGAACGTCAACAAAGTGGCAACCTGTATAGAACTGCGATTTAAACCCCGGCAATGCGAACAACTCACTATTCCGGTGGTACAGCGCCTTTTAAAAATAGCCGGCAGCCGCGTTGATTCAGAAGACACAATTATCATCACCAGTCAGAGATTTCGTGAGCAGTACCGCAACCTCGCAGACGCATGCGACAAGCTCCGGGAAATGATTCTCAGCGCACTGAAACCACCCAAGATTCGCCGGCCAACACGACCTACCAGATCTTCGGTAGAAGATCGCATCAATCACAAGAAACAAACCAGTGTTAAAAAATCGCAACGCCAGAAGCCCGGCTGGGATGACGAGCACTGATAAAAAAATAAAAAATAAAAAAAGCCCCCGGCTGACCGGGGGCTTTTTATTTCGGATTATTACTGAGCTTTTTTGCCTGCCTGCAACTTTTTCAGGGCCTGCAGAGCTTCAAGGGTTCGGGCGTCGTCAGCGCCAAATTCATTCTTGTAGTTTACGTATTTGATGTAGAGACTGTTGATATCTTCTGCGCCAATTGAAGCCTTTTGCCATTCGGCGGCGGCCCATTCAGCATTTTTCTTTTCGGTGTTGAATTTATAGGCTTTAACCATTTCTGCACCTGGTTCGCAGTGGGTTGCCATACCGGGGCGCAACAGCAGCGCCTTGCCTGAGGCAATGCTCTTAACCGCTACAGCACCTTCAACAACAGAAACCGCAGATCTTTTGCGTGAAGTTACCGTTACTTCGAATTCGGTACCTCTGATACCTGCAATCAGGGTCGGAGTTTCGATTTTGAATTCACTGCCGCGTTTGGTGAATTTGTACCAGGTCTTGCCTTTGAATACTTTGATGCTCATCGGCTGAACTTCAACCAGAGTTCTCTCTTTGATGCGCATGGTGGTGCCGTCGGTGTAGGTAAGCACGGCTTTTGATTCGCGCAGAGTTTCGAGGAGGTCACCGGAAAAAAGCTCACAGGTCTGGGTGATGATGTCGGTTTTGGTATTGCCAACTCTGGTGAGCTTAACCTGACCACCGAGAATCTCAAGTCTGGCATCGAGGGGAACCAGTTTAACTGGCTCGGCCCACACCGTAGACAAAGAAAAAATACTGAAGATAAAAAGGAAGCACAGCGCTGAACGATTCATTATATAAAGCCTCCTGAACCCTTAAAGGGTGGTCGATTTACTGAATTTTCTTAGATTATAAGAATCATAAGCCCATGTGTCAATGCTCAACCGAACCAGATTGATGTCGTTCAGGCCTGAGAAGCAGTGGCCGGGCAACTGATGTAACCTGAAAATATTCTGATCAGTTCATTTTTTGCAATTTCGAGATTGTCATTGACGATCACGTGTTGATACTGGTTCTGGTAACTGAGTTCCTGGCGGGCGTTTTCGAGGCGATGCAGCAGGGAATTTTCACTGTCCATGTTACGTTTGCGAATACGGCTTTCAAGTTCTTCAAAAGTCGGAGGCAGAATAAAAATCATGATCGCCTCAGAATACCCGGCGCGAATTTTCATCGCACCCTGAACATCAATATTGAGAATTACATGCCGGCCAGCACTGAGGTTATCGGTAAGAAACTGCCGGGGTGTTCCGTAGTAATTGCCATGTACAAAGGCCCATTCGGCAAATTCATCACGTTTAATCGCCGCTTCAAATTCAGCTGCCGTACAAAAATTGTATTCCTGCCCGTCGGTTTCACCGCCGCGGGGCGCCCGTGAGGTAGTAGAAATTGAATAAAGAACGGCGGGAGCGAACTGATTGACAATGGCATTGCACAAAACCGTCTTACCGACGCCAGAAGGGCCGGAAACAATAAAAAGGTAGCCTTTTCCGCCATTGATTTGCGAATTCATCGGGAATTATTTTTTTCTGGCGATCAGAGACCGGCCGGTCATGGCTTCGGGTTTTTCGATGCCCATGAGCTCAAGCACCGTCGGGGCAATATCACAAAGTTTGCCCGACGTTCTCAGTTCAACTGAAGACCGCGACAACAGACAGAAAGGCACAGGATTAACCGTATGCTCGGTGAAAGCTTCACCGGTTTCATCGTCAACCATCTGTTCGACATTGCCGTGGTCAGCGGTTATCAGACAGTTATACCCGAGTTCATAGGCCAGCGGTATCGTTTTGGCAAGAACGCAATCGACGGTATTGACGGCCTTAATCGCCGCATCCATGATGCCGGTATGGCCAACCATATCGCAGTTAGCGAAGTTTACCATGATAAACGGGTATTTATCAGCCTTAAGCTTTTCAACGAGGTATTCGTTAACTTCGAAGGCTGACATTTCAGGTTTGAGATCGTAGGTTTTCACCTTGGGTGAAGCGACCATGTGTCGGTCTTCAAGCGAAAATGGCGGTTCGTAGCCACCGTTGGTAAAGTAGGTGACGTGGGCATATTTTTCGGTTTCGGCGAGTCGCAGCTGGGCAATACCCTTTTTAGCGAGCAATGAACCCAGAACATCGTCAAGGCGTTGCGCCGGGAAAGCTTCAGGGAAGGTAAATTCGTCAGAATAATGGGTAAAACTGAGATAATCGACCTTCATTTCTTTGCGTTTGAATTCGTTGAATTCAGGTGCAGTGAAGACGCGAGTAAGCTGACGCATGCGGTCAGCCCTGAAGTTGAAGGCAAGAATGGCATCACCATCATCGATGGTGGCTACCGGGCGGCCGTTCTCTTCGATGACTACCGGCACGACAAATTCATCGGTCACATTGACCTTATATGAGGCTTCCATGGCAACAACAGCGTCAGAAGCCCGATTGCCCACGCCATGAACGATGGCCAGATAGGCTTTTTCGACTCTTTCCCAGCGGTTATCGCGATCCATGGCGTAATAGCGCCCTGAAATCGAGGCCAGGCGACCAACGCCAATTTTTGCGGTTTGCTCGACGAGTTCGCGGATAAAATGCACACCACTGGTGGGTGAGGTATCGCGGCCATCGGTGAAGGCGTGAATGAAAACCTTATCAAGACCGCGGATTTTAGCGAGTTTTAGAACGGCCACAATATGGTCGAGATGACTATGAACGCCGCCGTCTGAAACAAGGCCATAGAGGTGCAGAGCCTTGCCTGAAGCTTTTACCTGATCGATCAACCCGGTCATCGCCTTGTTTTCAAAAAATGAGCCATCTTCAATTGCCCGGTTGATGCGGGTGATATCCTGATAAACAACTCGGCCTGCGCCGATATTAAGATGACCGACTTCTGAATTGCCCATCTGCCCGACTGGCAGACCAACATCAAGACCAGAAGCGCCAAGCCTGGTGAAAGGACGCTCGGCAAAAAGTTTGTTGATAAATTCGGGATTTGCCTGAAAGACGGCATTTCCTTCGGTTTTATCAGAAAGGCCGAAGCCATCGAGAATGATCAGCAATACTTTTGGTGTTGATTCCATGATTTAAACCTTGCAAACAAGTTGGGGCAAACCGACAGGTTTCGCGGATTATAACCGCGACCGCTCATCATTGTCAAATCATTTGCCGCATCCCGCTGTTGCTGCGCTTTATTGACTTTGCCATGCGCCTCTGTTAATAATCAATCTTATGATCATAGCAGGGCTGGGAAATCCGGGTTCAGAGTATGCGAACACCAGGCACAACGCTGGTTTTTGGGCGGCCGATGCCATTGCCGCCAAGTTTCGCTGCATTTTTTCGTCTGGAAAACACCAGTCATTGCTTGGTGAACTAACCTTGCATGGGCAAACCCATCTGCTGGTTAAACCCCAGACCTACATGAATCTTTCAGGCGAAGCAATTTCAGGGCTGATGCTTGAGTCTGGCCTGGCACCCCAGGATCTCCTCGTAATTGTCGACGACATCAATCTGCCCACCGGCCGCATTCGCATGCGCTCTTCAGGCAGCGACGGCGGCCACAACGGGCTAAAATCGATTATAAACCACATTGGCCATAACTTCTGGCGGTTGCGTATCGGTGTTGGACAACCCCTGTCTGCCGACGAAGATCAGCATCTTAACCTGGTCTCGCATGTTCTTGGCGCGGTTTCACCACGCGAACTCGAAATTTATCGTCTGGTATTGAATGAAATGCCAGATATTGCCGCGATGTGGCTGCTAGGCATGGGCAATAAAGCCATGACCAGGTTTAATGGCATTGACTTTTCTTCATCTGAATGAATTTTTATTCTTTTTTGCTCTATTGCAATATGTTTAGAGCTGCTTTATAATTGCACTGATTTGTAACTGATTGAGGTTGCTGATGCAAGATGTCACCGATTTAACAAAAACACAGCTTGACGCTCTCCGCGAGATTGGCAATATCGGCTCCGGAAACGCTGCCAGCGCGCTGGCGCAGTTTCTGAACCGAAAAATTGATATGGCGGTACCCAGTGCGTCAATCATGAATTTCAATGAAATTCCTGCCCTGGTAGGTGGCCCCGAAAAAACCGTCATGGGCATTTTTCTGAAGGTAATGGGCGAGATTTCCGGGCGATTTCTGCTTCTTATACCCGAAAAAACCTCGCTGAAGCTCCTTCACACTCTTATTCCCGGCTGCGAAATCGACAGCGCCCTCAAGATGGGTGAACTTGAGAGTTCGTGTATGCGTGAAGTAGGAAACATTTTGGCCGGGGCCTTTCTGAACGCCCTTTCGGTTATCACTCAGACGCCGATGCTCAATTCATTGCCATCGATGACCTACGACATGGCCGGTGCCATGATCGATTCAATCGTTGCCGATATGACCGCCATCAGCGACAAGGTGCTGATGATCGAAACCTCATTCATCGAGAGCGAAGAAGACCTGCGGATCCACATATTCCTGCTTCCTGATCCGGCCTCGCTGCAGCTTTTATTACAGAAAATCGGAGTTTGTTGAAGCATGTCGGCAGTAATTCCTGTTGGAATGGGTGAAATGAAGATTGCCAGAAGCCCCGAGCAACTGGTGGTTTATGGTATTGGTTCATGTGTGATTCTCTCTCTCTATGACCCGAAATCCAAGGCTGGCGGGCTGGCTCACATCATGCTCCCTGATTCCTCTGGTCTCGACCTGAAGTCGATCAATCTCGTAAAATTTGCCGACACGGCTATACCGGTTCTTTATGATGCACTGACAGGCTCAGGCGCTTTCAAAAGTTCGGTGGTTGCCAAAATTGTCGGAGGCTCCGAAATGTTTCCGCCAACTGAAGACTTCGAGAACAATATTGGCCGCGATAATACCGAGGCCGTCAAAAAAGCACTGAAAAAACTCGGCCTGCCCCTGATAGCCGAAGATACTGGTGGCCGGCGCGGCCGGTCAATTGAATTCGACCTCGAACGTGGCACAATCAAGCTTTCTATTCTTGGTGAAGAGGTCAGGGAAATCTGAATGACTAGACTTTCGCTGCTGCTTGGCCTGTTCATGTCTGTCTCGATAACCGGGGTAGTCATGCTGCTTGCCATCCTCGGAAATGTTGCCGCCGGCACCATTATCTACCGTGGTGTTCTGGTGTTTTTTCTATTCGGTATTCTCGGCACCATGCTAGGCAGTTTTCTTGAAATCGTTCTGGTGCCGATCAGCACCGAAAAAGAAGTCGAAAAACTTAAAGACGAACTTTTGCTTGAAGACGACCAGTTGCAGGCAGAACTGGGCGACCTTCTTGATGAAGATAAGGGTTCCTCGAATCATAATGAAACTCTTGGCACCCCTACCGATGAGCCTTGGTCGGGCACTGCCAGCAATGGCGGCCGTTCGGCTGCAGTCTCATAAGGCAGCCAGTCACGGAGGGATGATGTGAACAAAGAACTTCTGGTGGGCAAAGAATCTCAGGAAATCATGGATCCAAAACTGAAGAACCGTCTTCAGGATGAAGAGGACCAGAAACTCTGGGAACAATACCGCACGACCCATGATCAGCGCATCAAAGATGCCCTGATCATGAAGTATGCATCTTTCGTAAAGTATGTTGCCGGGCGCATTGCCGTGAACCTGCCGAGCAACGTTGAATTTGACGACCTGGTCAGTTATGGCATTCTCGGCCTGATCGATGCGATCGACAAATATGATTCTGAGCGCAACGTTAAATTTAAAACCTATGCCAAGACAAGAATTCGCGGCGCCATTTTTGATGAGCTGCGTATCCTCGACTGGACACCGCGTTCAATCAGACAAAAAGCCCGCAAACTCGAAAAAGCCTACGCCAAACTCGAAGGTAAACTTGGCCGTGACGCCAAAGATGAAGAAATCGCCGAGTTTCTCAACATCGACATTTCCGAGCTGCACAAACTCTTTGACGAAACCAAAAAATCGCTGCTTCTCTCTCTTGACGAAATCTTTTATGACGACGACGAAGGCTCGTCACGCTTTGACTTCGTCGAAGACGAAAAGAGTGACAACCCGCAGAGCAAAATCGAAGAAGCAGAAGCAAAAAAAATTCTTGCCGATGCCATCTCGAAACTCTCTGATCGCGAGCGCATGGTCATCACTCTCTACTACTACGAAGAACTGACTTCGAAAGAAATCGGCAAAATTCTCGGAGTTTCAGACTCACGCGTTTCCCAGCTGCATACCAAGGCGATTCTGAGGCTGCGTGGGCGCCTTAGCCGTATTAAAGAAGCCCTGATGCAGAGTTAACTGACTCAAGCACAACCAGCCATATAAAAGAAAAGGCTGCCGGTTAACCGGCAGCCTTTCTGTTTGCCTCGGCCCCTATTTTTCAGGCCTTTTCTGAGGAATCATTTTCGTCAAGTTCAATAACTACATTGCCATCAGCTTGCCCATCGCTGCCTTCGAGCTTGAACTGCCTGATCAACTCGCGCAGTTCATCAGAGTTGGCAGCCAGCTGACTGAATTTCTCATCATTTTTCAGGTTACCCAGGCGGTTAGATATGTCGTCAGAGAGAGACTTGGCCTTCGCCAGGGTCGTTCTGAACTTTTTGAGCAGATCATTGAGTGCCGTGGCGAGTTCTTTAAGATTATCGCTGCTGCGCAGACTCACTTCAAAAGTCAGATCGCCCTCGGTAATGCGTTGAATGCTTTTTTCGAGCTTATAGGCCGGGCCGGCGGTCTGATGTGAATACATTACGCTGACGATAAAAACGATAATCACATTAACAAAAATCAGAACCATAAGCCGCGGCCAGAATTCAGTGACAAAATGTTGCAGGGTGGCGGTCAGGCTGCGGGCCTCAACAAGCGTGGTGCTGGTGGTGACAAAATACGATCCGAGCACATATATATTGCAGGCGGTAATAACAGCTACAAGAAAGGCGAGCAGCAGAATAGTGCCGGCAAACCTGCTCTGCATGTCTTTCGAAATAAAATAATTCTTACGCTGACTCAAAATAAACCCTCCTGTAGAGGCGAATGAGAATACTGCAAATCATCTTAACCAACCGCTGTTTTTTTGTCAACGCGAATTCTCTCTTTATCAGAGGTTTCACCCGGCTTTTCCCGGCCGCGTTCACGCCCGGCCAATCAGCAACCGCAGCCAGAAACCTTAACACTGGTTGAGCAGTTGCCAAAATGGTATTATAAATAAAGCAGGCTCCTCAGTATTGATGAGTCAGGAAATTACCGGTTTCGGAGGCAATTAATGCTAGTCTTCAGAAAATTTTTCCGAACCATGCTGCTGCTGGCCGTATTAATGCTGCTTCCCGAGGTTCTCAGAGCTTTCGGGCCAACCATTACCAAGAACGGTTACTGGCAGTCGATCAGCTCGTTTCAGCTCATTCAGGCCCGCATCGATGATCAAAACGAACAGGTCTGCCTGCCACGCATCATTTTCAAAGACGATGTCGATCAGGACAAACTGCGAGAAGAGATCAAAAAGGGCATACCAGGCCAGGATGCTATTTTTCACCTTTATCACGACGGCCTCGGCAGGCCGAAAAAGCAGGGGGGCATGTATTACGCCTCTGACGTCTTTCTCAAAGACATGAAAGTAACCTATACCGGCTACCTGCGCAAACTTGGCTACAATTTTTCCATCAGCAAAACTCCCGCCTTCGAAGACCCCGAGTTCATGTCTGATGTTATATTAAGCAAACGCATTATCACCTCCATGCAGGAAAGCGCAAAAACACCGACCGGCAAAAGCGGCGATTCAGCAGCCGATGCCGGCAAGCCAAAGATTTCCGGAATGCGGGTCACGACAATTTTCGATGTATTGCCGGCCGGGGTGATCCCGCCACGCATCCGCAAACAGCAGGAAGAAATCGCCCGGCGTGTTAACGCCCTTAAAGGGCGCCCGTATGAAACCGAAATTGTGCAGATCGACCCTTTGCGCTGGGCAGCCGGGCGCATGGGGCTTATTCGTGAAGACGGGGTAATAAGTGGCGCCAATGTTGAAGGCCAGAAGCCCGAGCTTGAAATACGGGTTCCAACAACAAAAAGCTGGCTTACCCCTGAAATGATTGCTGAACTCAATGGTCAGCCCTGCGAGTTCGTGCTGCAACGCGATGCCAACGGCCTCGAAGTTTTTGCCGGCAACCGCTATCTGCTTCGCGATATCTATTTCAACAATCTGAAACAGAGCTGGGAAGAATGGCTCAAAACCAGAGGGCTGGTCACGCCTGATTTTATTGATCGCCCCGGGTTTGCCACCGGTACCATTGCCCTCGAAGTAAAACTCGTATCGGGTCGATGGAAGGGCCTTAAAGCACCGGTTCTTGCCCAGATTGACTTTTCAAAAACCAGCAAGTTAAACGGTCAATCAGAGCTTTTTCGGGTTTTCCCGCCGAATCCGCGGCCAAAAAACTTTGCAAGCTTCGCCGAAAAGTTTAACCAGCTGTTTATCGACAAAGAGGCAGATGTTTCATTGCTCGTATGCCCAGATGGCCAACCCTACCATGAACTTGGCCAGAAGCGCGCCCGGCGCCTTTATTTTCCGGGCGCCAGAAATAATCTCGACATGCTGCAAAATCAGGTAATGACCGGTCAGCTGAAGTAATTTGACGCAGGGGTTTTATTGCGGTAGTTTTAAACGTCTGCCTGATAAATTTTGCAACATCAGGGAAATCAATATCTGGAGAGATTGAATGAACAATGCAGTTTTCAGGGTCAATTTGCCGGCCAACGAACCGATTTTGGGTTACCTGAAGGGTTCAAAAGAAGAAATGGCTCTCGCCGCCGAATTGCAGCGCCAGTCAGAAACTGTAATCGAGATTCCTTTGATCATCAATGGTCAGGAAGTCAAAACCGGAAAAATCGGCGAATTCAGAATGCCATGCGACCACAAACACGTGCTTGCCAGGTATCACATGGCCGGCGAAAAAGAAGTTCAGATGGCTATTGATGCAGCCTGCCAGGCCCAGAAAACCTGGAGTGCCGTTCCGTGGCAGGATCGCGCCGCCGTGGCCCTGAAAATTGCCCGACTGCTGGCCGACAAATATCGCGCCACCATCAATGCCGCAACCATGCTTGGCCAGGGCAAAAACATCTATCAGGCCGAGATCGACTCAGCTTGTGAAGCCATTGACTTTCTGCGCTTCAATGCCAGTTACATGTCGCAGATTTACGCAGAACAGCCACAGTCAGATGCGACCCAGATGAACCGACTCGAGTATCGCTCTCTCGAAGGGTTTGTTTTCGCACTTTCACCTTTCAATTTTACGGCTATCGCCTCGAACCTCAGCATGTCGCCCGCGATCATGGGCAACGGCGTCGTCTGGAAACCGGCCACCACCGCGATTCTTTCGAACTATTACCTGATGCAGGTATACCGTGAAGCCGGGCTGCCTGATGGAGTCATCAATTTTCTGCCTGGCCAGGGTTCACAAATCGGCAATGTTATATTCAATGACCCACGCCTGGCCGGCATTCATTTCACCGGGTCAAGCTCAACCTTTAACCACCTCTGGCAGGAAGTCGCCAGAAACCTTGGCAAATACCGCTCTTATCCAAAACTGATTGGCGAAACCGGCGGCAAAGATTTTATCTTCATTCATGCCTCAGCCGACGTTGATCAAGCGGCAACCGGCGTTGTCAGAGGCTCTTTTGAATACCAGGGCCAGAAATGCTCTGCCTGTTCGCGTGTTTATGCTCCAGCCTCAAAATGGCCGGCGATCAAAAATCGCATACTCAATATGCTCTCTGAGATCAAAATGGGCGATGTGCGCGATTACAAAAACTTCGTCAATGCCGTTATTGACGAAAAATCATTCGATTCAATCATGAGCTACATTGAGCGTGCCAAAACCGACAAGGCCGCCAAAATACTTGCCGGCGGCAAAGGCAGCAAAGAAAAAGGCTACTTCATCGAACCGACCGTCATCGAGACCACCGATCCGAATTTTGTGACCATGCGCGAAGAAATCTTCGGGCCAGTGGTCACTGTCTATGTTTATGAAGATGCCAAGTTCGAAGAAACCCTGAAATTATGCGATACCACTTCGCCATACGCCCTGACAGGTGCCATCTTTGCCCGAGACCGCATGGCAATTCTCAAAGCCGGTGAAATGCTGCGCTACGCGGCCGGCAACTTCTATATCAATGATAAGTGCACCGGCGCGGTGGTCGGCATGCAGCCGTTCGGCGGCGGCCGTGGTTCCGGAACCAACGACAAAGCAGGCGCCATGCTGAATCTGCTGCGCTGGACTTCGCCCCGCGCCATCAAAGAAACCTACCTGGCCGCAACCAGTTACCCCTACCCGTATATGGGCTGACCACAGGCCCAACACGCAATTCGACGCCCTAAAACAAACCCGTCGCCCGCTCAAAGCGGGCGACGGGTTTGTTTGTGCAGCCGGTTCAGCTGTAAGCAAGTTTCAGACCTTCTTCAAGAGCTTTCCATAAAGTCTCAACGCCTTCCAGGCCAACCGATATACGCACCAGCCCCGGTGTAATTCCTCTTTTCAGGCGGTCTTCCTCGGGCACGCCAGAATGAGTCATTGACGCAGGGTGTTGCAGGTAAGTTATGGCACTACCAAGACTGACAGCCAGTTCAGCCGGCGTGGTGTAAGAAGCGAAAAAATCCATGAGGCGACTGCCAGGCACAAAACCATCTTTCAGTTCGATGGCAATCATGCCGCCCGCCAGGCGCATCTGCTTTTTCATCAATTCATAGTGTTCGTGCGATGGCAACCCGGGGTAATGAACCCTGCTGACCTTTGGGTGCAGTTCAAGCAACTTTGCGAGTTCGAGAGCGCTGGCGCAGGCTCTTTCCATGCGCAGGTGCAGAGTCTGAAGCCCCTGGGCATTCAACCACGAATCAAAGGGGCTTGGGGTCGGGCCAAAGTCTTTATAAATATGAAAAAGATGCTCGCTCATAAATTCATAAGGACCGATTACAACGCCTGCAACGCTGGTTGAATGACCGTTCACATACTTGGTAAGACTCTGAATAACAATATCAGCGCCAAGCCTGAACGGCTGCTGCAGATATGGGGTGGCAAAGGTGTTATCGATAATCAGCGGGATGCCTCTGGCCTGTGTCAGAACAGAAATGGCTTCGATGTCAGATAGACGCAGGGTCGGGTTATCGGGGGTCTCAAAGAAGACCATGGCGACTTTCGGGTTCTCTTCGAGAGCCTTTTTAACCTCTTCGCTGCGCGTGGTATCAACAAAATGCGTTTTGATGTTGAATTTTTCAAGGGTTCGAAAAAAGCTGTCGGTACAGCCGTATACGCTGCCGCAGACAATTTCATCACCACTTTTCACGAGAGCCATGGTCGTGCAGGCGATTGCTGCCATACCCGAAGAGCAGACCAGGGAAGCAATGGTCGGCTTGCGTTCGTCAGCCGCGAGCGCTGCGTCAATAATATGCTGGCAGTCGAGCATAAAAAGGGTTTTTTCGAGGTACTCTGTCGTCGGATTACCCAGTCGGGTATAGATTCTCGCAAAAGGTTTCTCACCGCTTTTTGACAGGCCAAGAAATCGGTCAGCACCATCTTTGACGTTTCGAAAACTGAAAGTTGATTTTTGTACGATGTTTGGCAGGCCAATTCCAACCCCAATTGAGCCAAACCGGTCGGCCGACATGAATTTTTCAGGGGTTCGGGCGTATTTTTCCTTGCGTTCAACCCAGCCTGCAAACCATGAATGTTCTGCCATTCCCTACCTCCACTTTATATATTTTGCTTTCTAAGTCTAGTCCTTTAAGGCAACGCCGGTCAACCTGGCATTTCGGGGGTGAGAAAAAGATGGCAAAATCGGCCGGGCAAGAGTATTATGCAAACACTTTAAAAATCGAGAAGGAGGCGCCATACATGAATCAGGATTCTGATGATCATGAACGGGAAAACTGCTGCCAATCCAAATTCCGCCTTCTTTCTCGCCGGGCTGATCGGCGCCCCGGTCTACAGTGAGTCTGGCCAACAGTCAGGCAAGATAACCAATTTTACCCTTTCGCTGCGCAATAACTGGCCTTGTTTTGACCAGGCCATTGTTTTCGACTTCAATTCAGGCGGCGACAAAATCGCGGCCCGCGACTGCTTCAGCAATTTTTCACCTGACCGCTTCGTTCTGGCCAGATCGATCAACGATCTGCCCGACTATCAGCCACATCCTGAACGCCCGGTAGCCACCGAACTATGGGATAAAGCGGTTATCGACACCGTCAATGTCAGAACTGTCCAGATCAACGATCTGGAAGTTGTTACCGACGAAAGCCACGAAATATGGGTCAGCGGTATCGATATCAGCTTCAGGGGGGCCCTGCGACGTCTCGGTCTTGATCAATATCTGAGTGGTTTTTTTAACCGGTTCAGCTACTTTCTTCAGCCAGAAATTATCACCTGGGACAAAATAATCGGTTTTAACGATCAGTTTTCGGCACTGACCACCGAGCTTACTTCCGATAATTTTCAGAATCTGCACCCCGCCGACCTGGCCGAGATTCTTGAAGAACTCGAAGACTCAGAGCGCATCTCAATCATCGAGACCCTTGATGAAGACGTAGCGGCCGAAACGATTGCCGAAGCTGACTCTGAGACACAGTTGCAGATCATCGAACAACTCGACACCGAGACTGCCTCTGAAATCATCGAGGAAATGGACCCGGACGAAGCCGCCGATCTTCTTCAGGACATGAATCAGGATCGCGCCCGCGAGATTCTTGATCACATGGATCTTGACGAGGCCAGTGACGTAAGAAAACTGTTGCAGCACGACGAATACACGGCCGGCGGTATCATGACCACCGAATACGCCGCGGTTTTTGATGATTTTACGGTTGCCAATGCCTTTTCGCATATGCGGCTGATTGCACCCGACATTGAAATCATTTATTACATGTATGTTCTTGACAAGCAGGATCGCCTCAAGGGCGTTGTTTCAATGCGAGACCTGCTGACAGCTAACCCGGCCACTACCATCGGCGAAATAATGGATACCGACCTGGTTTCTGTAGCCCCAGAAACCCCGCAGGAAGAAGTTGCCACTATTCTCAACAAATATGACTACCTGGCGATTCCGGTTGTCAATCAGCAGCAGCAGATTCTCGGCGTCGTCACCGTCGAGGATGTCATGGACGTAATTGAAGAAGAAGCCACCGAAGACATCTTCAAGCTGGCCGGCACTTCCGACGAAGAATTGTCATACAGTACGCCGATGCAGGCATGCAAGGCGAGACTGCCCTGGCTGTTGATCACTCTGGCCACGGGTTTCATCACCAGCACAATTCTCAAACACTTTATGATTGAGTTCAAAGAAGTAATCGCCCTGGTATTTTTTGTGCCGGTGGTTATGGCCATGGGCGGCAACACTGGCATACAATCATCAACTCTGGTGATTCGCGGTCTGGCGCTTAATTCTTTTAGCGGCAACGACCTGTTCAGGCGCATGATAAAAGAAATTGCAGCCGGAGCCATGATGGGTCTGGCCTGCGGGGTGGTAGTCGGGCTGTGGGCCCAATACCTCATTGCCACCGGTGAGGCGGCCTCGGGTAATCATTCGGCAATTTATCTGGCGCTGACGGTCGGTCTGGCAATGATGGCGTCAATGACTTTTGCAGCAGTGTTTGGAGCGATGGTTCCGATACTTTTTGACCGGTTCAAATTTGACCCTGCCGTTGCTTCGGGGCCATTTGTAACCTCTTCAAACGACATTTTTGCGCTGCTGATCTATTATGGCGTCTCATCACTGTTGCTGACAGTGAACTGAGCCGCAGGTTATTTTGATTCACCCGAACTGGCAGCCGGTTTTAATGAGGGGTTAGGCAGCATATAATCAGTGCGTTCGTCTTTTTCGAGAGCCTTCAGCCAAAGCTGGTCTTTGAACATCTTTTTAAATTTTTTGCCAAAAATAGCGCCATAGCGGTTTATGTAGTCTTCCTGTTTGTCTTTGCCTTCAAGAAACAGCGAACCCAGGCTTTCGATTTCGGCAACCGCGCGACTGACCACCCCGGCCCTTACCAGTGCATACATCGAAATGCCGAAAAAATGATACCAGGCACCATAATTATCGCCCATCTGCAGCGAATCATGCCGCAGGTAAGCCAGTTTCTTCTGTATGGGGTCGTTCTCACGATCAACGCGATACGGGTTGCCCGCCAGAACATTTTCGGCGGTCAGAAGGGTCAGATAAAGGTTGCCCCGGTTCAGTACGTAGCTTTCCTGAAACATGTGATGCAACTGCATTCTGCCATCGGGGTATTTAAGAATTCTTTCGGTGAGCGCGGCTTCCTGGCCAGTAACCGCATAGCGCGAAGTCCAGCCGCAGGCAAGCAACAGAAACAACTTTGAGCGGAAAAACAACGGGCTGGGAAATTCTTTCTGTTTGCGGAAAATATGCCGCCCAAACCGGTGCCAGAAGCCATAAATAAGGTAACGCTTCGCTTCGGGTGACCAGCGGTGCTCTTCGCCAAGCGAAGGCACAATGCGCGGGTAGTAATAAAGCATGATCTCACGGCATTTGTTCACCAGACGATCCACATCAATCGGTATGGATTTGCCGATTACATAACCATTCTTGTCTTTTTCGGCATTTTCGAGAGCCTGAAGTTCTTTTTCTTTTTCGATTTCAGCCTGGGGGTAAGAATTCTTGATCAGCGAATCAAGCAGCAGTTTCGGCACCTGATCAAGCTTGCGAATCAAAAACGCATCACCCTTGGGATCTTCAAGACAAAACCCGTTCTGCTGATAATGCGTGGCCTCGTGGGTTTTAATCCATTGTTTGAATTCGCCGGCCATAACCGGATTAACCAGAACAACCAGCAGAATCGCTACTAACAACTGCCTGCTTTTGTTCATTATTTTCTACCTCGTTTAAGATTATTTTTTAATTATACTGAAATTTCAGCTATCCAACAGCCCTGTTAGAAAATTCATACTTTGCTGATTCTCGGCTGCTGTGGCGCTTTAGTTTTGGTGTTGAATGGATTATAGTTAAAAGAAATAAATAACTTATGGGAGAAATACGATGTTCTGGGCCAAAAATCGCCGATTTTTGCTGCTTCTGGTTTATATTCTTTTCTTCTTGCATACTGCAATCTGGCATTATTGGGGCTACCAGGGCGTTGGGCATCTTGGCTTCGGCGAACTTTTTTCGACGCTGCGCACCGGGGTTATTACTGCGGGCACAGTTTTTACGCTGGTGGTATTCATGCATGCCCTGATGTTCGGCGGCCTTTTTTGCGGCTGGCTCTGCCACTGGGGCATCACTCAGGATATTGCCGCCTGGATCATGCGGCGGGCCGGCATCAATCCGTGTATGCGTCACCTTGATTCCCGACTGATTCCATGGGTGTGGTTCATGGTTCTCATTGCCCAGGTGGTGATTTTCTGGGCCTTCAACGGTCTGCCGCAGAATTTTTCGTTCAATGCTTCGGCCACACCGGTCTGGTCAGGTGTTCCGCGCTCGATTCTGCTGATCTGCATGACCACATTAATCAGCGGGTTTGTTCTGATTTTTCTCTTCGGCGAACGGGCTTTTTGCCGCAGCATCTGCACCTTCAGACTCTGGTTCAGCTGGTTTGAAAAATTTGCTCCGCACAAAGTCAGACAAATTAAAGATTGCAGCACATGTAAGCTTGAATGTAGCAGTTCATGCCCGATGGGCATTGAAGTTGCGCAAGAAATTCGCGATCTGGGCCATATCAAAAATCAGGAATGCATAAAATGTCATGTCTGTATCGGTGCCTGCCCGAATCAGGCGCTCAGCACCTCGCTGCGACGCAATAGTTTCCATAAAGAAGGGCAACTGGCCCCAGGGCAGGCAACCCTGAGCAGCTCGATGGGGCTTGTTCAAGCCGCCATGGCCATCATCGTCATCACGATTTTCGGTTTCGATGTCGGCGGCAACATGTCATTGTCACTCGGCTTTTTAAGCGGTTTTTTTCTTATCCATATCTGGCATTCCCGCTCAATTTCAGCTTTTGAGCTGGCAGTAACTCTGCTGGTAATCATCGGGTTGTATTTTAAAGATGATTACAACGACCTGACTTCGCTGGGCAAAGGCCTTGGAGCCATCGCAGCCTTTCTGCTCATCGCCAGGCTCGCTGGTTTTGCCCGCGGTTTCACCTTTATCGAGCAAACCGCTCCTTCGCTGAAAGCTTCGCGCCTGCTCACCGTAGTCGTGGTGCTTATCGCTCTTTTTCTTGGCATTCGCGAAACCGGAACCAGCGTTCTGATTCACCGTGCCAATGCTGCCCGCAGCCACAACGACACCCTGACTTACGCAACGATCATGGAAAGCTGTGCCGGCTCTCATTCAGATCCATCTGGGGCTTACTATGACCTTGGCAAGGCGCAGCTGAAGATCAACGAGGGGGCCAAAGCGTCTGCCAGTTTTAAGCGCAGTCTTGAGCTTAATTTTTCTGCCGGGGTTGCCCGCGAAATGTTTGAACTGCTGCAAGCCTTCGCCCCCCCTGAGGTAGCTGATGAATTCGTTCACACCATGGCCAGCCGCTACCCGAAAATCAATGAATTTGTTTTTCTGGCAGGCAGCCTGCTACTCGAAAAGCAGGATTTCTCGGGAGCCGAAGCGATTTTCAGAAATTTTATTAATCAAAACCCCGCCCATCACGACGGCTATCTGGCGATGGGTGAGTTACGCCTGAAGCAATCAATGATTGACGAGGCCGAAGAATTCTTTAATCGTGCCTACGCTCTTGCCCCGGCCAGTTCAGCCTATTTTATCGCCGACATTCATAGGCGGCGCGGCAAACATGACAAAGCCGAAAAATTCTTTGCTGAAGCAATTGACCGGAACCCGCCTAATGTAGTGTATCTGATGGATCAGGCGGCAAATTTTGCCACGCTGGGCAAGCTTCGCGATGCAATCAACACATGGAAAAAAGCGCTGCAAATTGCCCCGGAACTCAACCTGGCCCGCGACAACATCGCAGAGGCAGAAACGGCTCTGGCCGCCAAGAAGGCTGCCATTCTCGGCAAATCTCAGCCAGAAAACGGCCGATAACCAACCCGCGAATCTATCTTATTGAGCGCCCAACTGCGGCCGCAACCCTGGCAGCCTTCTGAATGATATGCGAGAAATCCTGGGGAGTAATTGACTGCGTTCCGTCAGAAAAAGCCGCGGCTGGGTTCTCGTGCACTTCGAGCATAACACCATCTGCCCCGGCCGCCAGACTGGCCATGGTCAGCGGCCCGACCAAGGAACTTCGCCCGCTGGCATGGCTTGGATCAACGATCACCGGCAGATGCGAAAGCTCTTTCAAGGCGGGAACCGCGCCAATATCGAGACTGAAACGGGTAAAATGCTCAAAAGTGCGAATACCGCGCTCACAGAGAATGATCTCGGTGTTGCCATACGAAATCAGGTATTCAGCCGCGCACAGAA